>LCIO01000001.1:0-161021 GCA_001001115.1 Candidatus Wolfebacteria bacterium GW2011_GWA1_44_24
CGAGCCACGCCATCGAGTTCGCCAAGAACTTGCCTGCACTCCCCGAGGGCGCCGAGGGATGGTTCGCCATTCCGTCGGTCGACGCGCTGGCCAAGAAGCGCTTTCCCGAAGTGACCGATCCGGCTCAGAAGTATTGCCAGGCGGTTCCAGCTCGTTCACGTCAAGATCGCGGCCTCCCGGTCGTTCTGCAACTACTGTAACTACTGTGAGGGACAGATCACGCCGGCGCAGTTGCGGGTTCACGCTCGCACGGCGCACGCGCTGGATCTCATCGCCGAAACGCAGAAGGGCGACATCCTGATCGTCGCCGCCCAGCTCGGCATGCGCCATCGCGGCAAGTCCGTCCGTCGCGCTCGTGAGGTCTTCGTGGCCAACGAGTTCGGTCTCGGAAGTCTCGCGGTCGGTTCCATCGTCCTGACTCATCCCGAACGGCTCGTCCGTTGGAAGGAACTGGACATGGATTGTTCCGGCGACGAGTTCTCTCCGGAGGCCGATGGCGGCTTTTTCGTGTCTCCTTACTTCGACTTCGACGGCGGCGAGGTCAGGTTCGACACGGACTTCGTTGGCAGCCCGGGCGGCGACTTCGGTTCGGTGTCCGGCTTCCTCTCGCAGTAATCGATCCTTGAGGTCTTGAGTTCGTCGCAAAATTGGGGCTATTCACAACATACCGTGGATAGCCCCTTTCTTTTATTTTTGGCGTTTCTTGTTAGAATTCAAGACATGCTCTACACCCGCAAAGGCGACAAAGGCGACACTTCGGCATTTGGCTGCAATCAGCGGTTTTCCAAAAATTCGGCCTTGGCCGAAGCTTTGGGTTCGGTTGATGAAATAAATTCTTTATTGGGTTTGTGTAAAACAAAAGCGGGGGATTTTGAGATAGAAATTGAAAATAAAAAAATTAGGCTGGATGAGATTGTTGAACAGATTCAGCAAGATTTGTTTATTATCCAGGCGGCTTTGGCCGGCGCGGACAAAAAAATTACTCAGGAAAAAATATCGGAAATTGAAAAAATAATCGATGAAATTGAAAAACAATTGCCGCCCGTCAAATCGTTTTTCATTTCCGGCGGCGCGGAACAGTCGGCTTTTTTTGATTATGCCAGAACTATTGCCCGAAGAGCGGAAAGACGAGTAGTGGCCTTATCGGAATCGGAAAACAACAAGGTGGCGCCGGAAGTTTTAGTTTACTTGAATCGGCTTTCATCCATTCTTTACGCCTTAGCGAGAATTTCAAACGTAAAATCGGGATTGGAAGAAAAAGGCCCATCTTATAAATAAATGCCGCTTTACAATATCGCTTTTTACGCGATTTCTTTTTTTCTTATCGGCGTATTTCTTGCCAGTTTAAAATTAAGTTTTGCCATTATCATTTTAATATCCTTTTTGGCGGCGGTTTTATTCATTTTCGGATATTTCATATCATCCGCAAAGCGCCGCGAATTTTTATGGCTGGCCGGATTTTCTTTTATTATTATCGTCGGCGCTTTTTACTATGTTTTATGGAGCGCGATTCAAATCAAGAACATAAATATCGTTTTTGACGAAAAAATAAAGTTCAGCGGCGTTGTAAGTGATTATCCGGAAAAGGGAAGCCGGCAGAAATTGATTGTTAAATTGTCGCCGCCCCACAGTGGAAAGATTCTGGTTAATCTCCAACCATATCCGAGTTTTGATTACGGCGATTCGCTTGATTTTGAGGGCGTCATTAAACAGCCGGAGCCGCAAAATTACGCCGATTATTTAGTAAAAAACGGCATTTTCGGAACAACGAATTTTCCCAAAACGGAATTAAAAGGTAAAAATTCCGCCGCGATAAAATCTTATTTATTTAAATTTAAAGAAAAAATCATCGCCAATTTTCAGAAAGTTTTGCCTTTTCAAAAAGCCGCTTTTTTATCGGGAATCACTCTGGGCGAACGGGCGGAATTTTCGCCGGAATTCAAGGAAGCGATGAAAAAGTCTGGCACCACTCATATAGTGGCGCTTTCCGGCTACAATATCTCGGTTATCGCCGTCGCGGTCAGCGTTTTTTTAGGCTGGTTTTTAAACCGGCGCCGGGCTTTTGGGTTGAGTATTTTAACGATTATCGCTTTTGTTTTTATGACTGGCGCCGAAGCATCAGTGGTCAGAGTCGCCATTATGGGCGGCATTGTTCTGCTGGCAAAGCAAATCGGACGGGTTCACAGCGTCAGAAATGCCGTCGCGGTTTCGGCATTTTTGATGGTTCTGGTCAATCCTAAAATTTTGCGTTTTGACATTGGCTTCATTCTTTCGTTTGCGGCTTTGCTCGGCATTGTTTATCTTGCGCCGGCGATCCAGAAATTTTTTAAGACGAAAGAAAAAGAGGGATTTCTCGGCTGGCGGGAGAATCTATTGGTCACCGTTTCGGCCCAATTGGCGGTCATTCCGATTTTGACGGCTAATTTCGGCGGTTTTTCGATTACTTCGCTTTTGGCTAATGTTTTGATTTTAGAAGCGATTCCGCTGACGATGCTTTTGGGATTTATTTTAGGAATTTTGGGATTTTTGTCGGTTTCCGCGGCCGCGATTTTCGGATGGTTTATCGGCTTATTTTTGGCTTATGAATTGGCAATTATAGATATTTTTTCCAAAATTTCTTTGTCAATCGCCGATATCGAAATTGGAATCCCCGGAGCGATGATTTATTATTTAATTATTATCGGATTCATCGTTTATAATTACAGGCCCGTTGCGAAATAATTTTACGAAGCGTCTTTTTGTCGCCGTAAAAAAAGTTGATTTTAGCGGTAAAGAATGATTTACTCATTTTGGAGAGCAGGATTCTAATTAGCATCAATCCTAAACATTAAAAATTTATAAGGAGGGAAAATGGGTAAGATAGTGTTTGAAGAGCTGGTGGATAAATTATTCAAGATCGGCGCGATTAAATTCGGGGCTTTCAAATTGAAGTTTCACGAGAAAAACCCCAAGGCGCCGCTGTCGCCGTTTTATATCAATCTTCGGATGCCCCCCGCCGGACCGTTGACTCAGGAAATCGTGGATGAAATAGGAAAATATTTATGGGCGCTGATTTCCGTGTCCGTGAGACATCACTATTCGTATGTCTCCGGCGTGCCACAGGCGGGTGAGCCGTTTGCCAAGGCATTGCTGGAGTTGTTTAAATGGTCCGATGGCTGGCGTATTAAGCTGAGAAAAGCGACCACAAAGAACGGCTATCGATTTATTGAAATGGCTGAAGAAAGATATATTGTAGACGGGTCTGACCAGAGCGTAGTTCTTCTGGTGGATGACCTTATCACGGGAGCGGAAAGTAAGGTGGAAACCATCATGGCTTTAAGAAGCGCCGGTTTTATAGTTCGCGATGTAGTAGTTGTGATAGATCGCGAGCAGGGGGGAAAAGAATATCTTGAAAAGAAAGGCAAGAAAGTCCATTCTCTTTTTAAGATATCGGACTTGTTAAAGTACTATTTTAAAAAGGGTAAAATCAGTGAAGAAAAATATGACGAAGCGAGATTTTATCTCGGATGAAGAAATAAATCGTTTTGCAAGGGTTTAGCTTAAAAACTGAACCCTTTTTATTATTTGATTTTTCCCCGCGATTTTATTAAAATTATTTCAATGCCTAAAATTTTTAATAATCGGATTTTTATAACCGGTTTCTCAATAATTATTTTAATCGCTGTATCGGGAGGCGCTTTTTATTTTGGCTATCAAAGGGGGGTAAAAAATCCTCAAACCGTGATTATCCGCGGCGTTGCTAATCTTGAAGAAGGAAAAACGGAAGCTGTTGATTTCGGACTTTTCTGGGAGGCCTGGAAAATTCTCAAAGAAAAATATGTCGGGGCTGAAAACCTGGACAATCAGAATTTGGTTTACGGCGCGGTTTCCGGCTTGTTAAATTCCCTTGGCGACCAAAATTCGGTTTTTATGCCGCCGTCGGACGCCAAAAAATTCGGCGAAGACATCAGCGGCGAATTTTCCGGCATTGGCGCGGAAATAGGCATTCGCAACGAACAGCTTGTTATAATAGCGCCTCTTAAAAGCACTCCGGCGGAAAAAGCGGGATTAAAGCCGCTGGATAAGATTTTGAAGATTAACGACAAATCAACGGACGAGATGATTGTTGACGAAGCGGTAAAACTCATCAGGGGATCGAAGGGGACAACCGTTGTCTTGACTATTTTGCGAAACAGCTGGGAACAATCAAAAGAGATTTCCATAATTAGGGACACTATTCAGATTCCCACGCTTGATTGGAAGATGCTTGATTTGAGCGGCATTGAAAGCGAAAACGGCAATATAGCCTATTTTCATCTTTACAATTTTTACGAAAACGCGCCATTTCTTTTTTATCAAGCTGTTATTAAAGCCGCGCTTTCCAACCCTAAAGGCATTATTCTTGATTTAAGGAATAACCCAGGCGGTTATTTGGAAGCTTCGGTTGATTTAGCCGGCTGGTTTATGAAGCGCGGCGAATTGACGGTGACCGAAGAATTCCGTTCAGGCCAAAAAGAAGAATTCAAAACTTATGGAAGCGGTTTTTTTAAAGATTTGCCGCTGGTGGTTTTAATCAACGAAGGCTCGGCTTCGGCTTCGGAAATTTTAGCCGGAGCGTTAAGGGATAATCGGGGGATAAAACTCGTTGGCAAAAAGAGTTTTGGCAAAGGGACGGTTCAAGAACTCGTTAATTTAAAGGACAGCTCGCAGATAAAAATCACCGTTGCCCACTGGCTGATGCCCAAAGGCCAGTTAATTGAAAAAAACGGTTTGACGCCGGATTACGAAGTAAATCTGACCGAAGAAGACGTTAAAAATGGAAAAGACCTGCAACTGGAAAAAGCCGTGGAAGTTTTGAAGTCTTTATTATGAGAGTGATTTTACTTCAGGATATTAAGGGGTTAGGGAAAAAATTTGACGTCAAGGAAGTAAAAAGCGGTTATGCCCGGAATTTTTTGCTGCCGAAAAATTTGGCGAAAATTGCCACGGAGAAATCGATTAAGGAAATAGAGAGACAAAAAACCATTGTTAGAAAACGCATAGAAAACCTAAAAGAAGCCAGGGAGGCAATCGCCGAAAAACTAAAAGAAAAAGAATTCCATTTTTATGTCGAAGTCGGAGAACATCAGGAAGTTTTTGGTTCAATAACCAAAGACGACGTCAAAAGAGCGATAAAAGATTTTATAACTTTTCTCCCGCCCGACTTGGAAAAAGAAATCCTGAAAAAAATCAAAATTGATTCAAACAGAACCTTAAAAACACTCGGCGAACATTTGGTGGAAGTTAATTTGGGAGAAGGCTTAGAATTTCAGATAAAAGCGATTCTTAACCAAAAAGCGTTAAATAACGGATAAATTATTCAACGGAAATTACGGTCGCATAGCGATGGTTGCCGTCAAAACGGATTTTTTTCTTGGAGAAAAATTTGACAACGCCCGGCTTCATCGCGTAAAGGGTGTCGTCGCCGGCCCGAGCGACATTTTTACCGGCCAGATATTTCGTTCCTCTTTGGCGAATCAAAATTTCGCCGGCCTTGACGGCTTGCGTGTTCTGTCTTTTTATTCCCAATCTTTTTGAACGGGATTCTCGGCCTAATTTAGTCGAGCCTCCCGATTTAGTATGCGCCATAAATTAGTTTATTTTGCCATTATATTATATAATTCAGTTATATGTCAACTTTTCAAAATAAAAAACTTATTTTTGACATTGAAACCGTTGGCGACGATTTTGACAGCCTGGATAAGACCACTCAAGACGTTTTAACTCGTTGGATTGAAAAAGAATCGGCCGGAGAGGAGGAATACAAGGAAGCGTTAAGAGAATTGAAAGAAGGACTGGGATTTTCTCCGCTTACCGGCGAAGTTGTGGCTATCGGGGTTTTAGACGCGGAAAAAAATCAGGGCGCGGTTTATTTTCAGGCGCCCGGACAAAATATCGAAGAATTTTCCGAAGACGGCATAAAATTCAAACAGATGACGGAAAAAGAAATGCTGGAAAATTTCTGGGCCGGAGCCAAAGAATATTCCGAATTTATCACTTTTAATGGCCGAGCATTTGACGCGCCGTTTCTTATGGTGCGTTCGGCCGTTCATAACATCAAACCGACAAAAGATTTAATGGAGGGCCGGTATTTGTACCAGCAAAGAAATTGCAGGCACATTGATCTTTTGGACCAATTGACTTTTTACGGCGCCGTCCGAAAAAAGGGGAATCTTCATTTATGGAGCAAGGTTTTTAACATTAAAAGCCCGAAAGCCGAAGGCATCACTGGCGACGATGTCGGCCGGTTATTCAGAGAAAATAAATTTTTGAAAATCGCCAAGTATAATGTCGGCGATTTGCGCGCCACTAAAGAGCTTTATGAAAAGTGGAATAAATACCTTAATTTATGAGTATAAATAATTTTAATGAAATTAAAGAATGGATTAAAGAAAATCAGCGGAATATTTTTATAATTCTGCTGATTATTTTAATCGGCACCTTGAGTTTCGGGCTTGGTTATTTAACGAATCGCGAATTAAGTAAAAATAACCGCGCGCCGATTATTATTGAAAAATGCATCGATTTTTAAAAGGTGATTTTCTAGAAATACCCAGCTTGCTTCAACCAATAATCATTTTCCCATTCCCAAAGTTTTTTCGCTCCCAAAAACGCCTTGAAATCTTCCTGCCAATAGGGAAATTCCTTTAGTTCAACATTTCCTTTGAGTTCGCTCCATTGATGTTCGCAGTTTTTAGCGGATTCGCTGTAGCCACTGTTTTTATTCCAGGGCAATTTTATTTTTTCCCGGCCGCCCTTGGAACGCAAAGTCGCGCCGCATTTCTGGCAGGTTTTAATTTGGTCAATCCTTAAAATCCAGCGGGTTTGAATATTCGGAAATTCTTTTTCCAGAGCCGCCGCATAAGCCGAAGTCTGGAGATTGTAATCGCGGTAAATAGCTTGAGAAGTTTTAATGTCCAAAACGCCGAATTTGCCGTCAATCAAAGCCAAAGCGTCCAAAGTGCCGGCGTATTTTTCGTCATAATTAACAACCTGCTTTTCTATCCAGTCGTGGTCGGCTTGGATATTTTTTTCTTCGATAAATTCCAAAAATGCGTTAATTGAAGGAGCGATTGACGGTTCAATAACGGGGGATTGTCCCATTAAAATTTTTTCAACAGTTTCGTGAATCAATGTGCCTTCGCCAGCCGATTGTTTTTTAATCGCTTCGCCTTCCGCAAAATTATTCAATTCCGCATAAAATTTATAGAGCGCCGGTTTGGCTTTAATTTCAATTATTTTAGTGACGCGCGGATACCAAGCGCCGTCAATTTCATAACCGGCCATTCCTTTGAAATGTTCAAGGGTGGAATAAAACATTGAAATTTATTTTATCAGATCATCGGTTAGCTTGTAAATATCGCCAGCGCCCATCATTACAATAATCCCATTTTTAGGTGAATCTGTTATCAAAGAATTGATTGTTGTTTTTAGGTCTTTAACGAGGCTTTTAGAATAATTGATAGGGAAAACCCCGTTTGGGGTCAAATAGCCCCTAAAAGGCCGTTTTTTAGCGTTTTTAGCATGTTTTAGATGAGTTTTTATGCTTATAGCAAGTTTTTTCGAAAGTGAAGGAGATTTTGAGATAGCATTTTTTGCGTTGTTTTGCGACACTTTTTCGCGGCCTTTTACTTTATAAATATCCAAAAGAATCAAATTGTCGGCATCGTCAAAACTTTTAATAAAATCAACAAATAAGGCTTTGAGCCGTTCTTCCTGGTGGGGTTGGAAAACACAGATGATTTTTGAGCGGGGATATTTTTGCCGAAAAGCCGATAAAGTGGCTTTAATCTCCGTGGGGTGATGGGCGTAGTCGTCATATACGTCAATTTTCAATTTACAATTTTTAATTTTCAATTGGCCGCGATGTTCCATTCTTCGCCAAGCGCCGCGATATTTGCTCAAAGCGTTAAAAATTATTTTGTCTTTGATGTCCAATGTTTTTGACAAAGTATAAACCGCTGAAGCGTTGGAAATATTATGTTCGCCGGGAATTTGAATTATTTTTTTGATTTTTTCATTTTTACCGTACCAATAAGCTTTTAAATCATTTTCGCGCGTGATTTTTTTAATTTTATTTTTCAGACTCAATATTTTTTTGTCTTCTTTATTGAGAATCAAAATCCCTCCGGGCAGGACATTTTTTATGAATTTCAAAAAAACGTTTTTGATAACGGTTAGATTTTTATAATAGTCCAAGTGTTCGCGGTCGATATTGGTGATAACGGCGGCGAACGGGGAATAATTCAAAAATGATTTATGGTATTCGTCGGCTTCCAGAACCAGATATCGGCTTTTGCCGTTTCTGAAATTGTTGTCGCCAAATTCTTTCAGTTTCGTTCCGATAATAACCGTTGGGTCAAAACCGGCTTTGATTAAAACCAAAGACAGCAAAGCCGTGGTAGTGCTCTTGCCGTGAGCTCCGGAAACGGCAATGGTTTTATATTTTTTAGACAGTTCGCCGAGCGCTTCGGAATATAATTTGACGGGCGCGCCCGATTCCCGGGCTTTTATGAGCTCCGGGTTGTTTTTTGGAATAGCGGCGCTATGAATAACCAAATCAACTGATTCAGGAAGATTGCGGGAACGATGGCCGATAAAAATCTTCACACCTTCTTTTTTCAGAGAATTGGTAATCTCGGAAGAAGAAATGTCCGAACCGCTTACTTGATGGCCGGAATTCAAAAACCAGCGGGCTAAAGCGCTGGTTCCGATGCCACCGATGCCGATAAAGTGAACCTTTGGCTTATTCATTAAATATAATATATATTACTGTCGTAAAAGCTTTCTTTCGCGACAGATGAGAAAATTTTCCCCGGCATTATTCAAGTGATAATTTCTATAAATAACTTAATATCAATTTAACCAAATCAATCGTAAATTGCAGGATGACGACGAATATTCCGCTGAAAATTTTCCAAAATCCCCATCCCAATTTTTCAAATAAAATCGCCAGCTTATTGATCAGCAAAATGGTTAAATTGAACAGCTCTTTTAATTGCGGGAAAAAATTTTCCATTTTATATTGTTATATTTATGAGAGTTTCGTAATGGCTGTATCCAACCGTTTTAAAGTTTCTTGTTCGCCCAATATTTCCATAATTTCAAAAGGTCCGGGCGATGCTCTTTTGCCGCTCAGGGCCGCTCTTAACGGCCACAGTAGCTCTCCTCTGCCCCAGACTTCGGTCAACGGCATAATAATTTTTTCAAGGTTATCTTTATTAAAATTCATTCCGTCAATATTTTCAAGCTCTGTTCTTAATAATTTCAGGTTAGCGGCGATTTTTTCGTTTTCCATTTCCTGCCATTTCAAAATACTCGGTTCGTAATCGGGCAATTCAAAAAAGAAGTCCGCCAATTCTTTGAAGTCGGCCAATGTTTTCATTCTTTCTTTTTCCGCTTCAATTGTTTTAACAAGCAAGTCTTTTTTAGTTTGCCAATTTTCCGGAATGAAATCTTTGATTTTTTCCGCTAATTCCACTGAATCGGTTTTCTTGATGTATTGGGCGTTGAGCCATTCCAGTTTTTCAATATTAAAAATCGCGCCGGCTTTTTGGATTTTTTTCAAATTAAATTTTTGGATTAATTCCTGGAGATTTAAAATTTCTTGGTCATCTTCCGGATGCCAACCGAGCAAAGCCAAAAAATTGACAATTGTTTCCGGCAGATAACCATTCAGTCGATAATCGTTCAGCGATGTTTCAAGATAGCGTTTTGACAATTTGGAACGGTCCGGCGCCAGAATTAAAGGCAAATGGGCGTATTTTATTTCGTTAAAATTAAACGCTTCTTGGATTAAAATCTGTTTAGGCGTGTTGGGCAGATGGTCTTCGCCGCGGATAATATGGGTGATTTTCATCTCGAAATCGTCAATCGGAGTCGCAAAATTATAAAGCGGCTCCCTTAAATTTTTGGCGATTACTATATCGCCGATCAAAGAAGCGTCGAATTTTATTTTTCCGCGGATTAAATCGTTGAATTCCACTTCTTTCGGCGGCGTTTTGAAACGGATGACTGAAGAATCCCCTCTTTCAATTTGCTTCCCGCTTTCTTCTTTCGACAAATTCCGGCATTTACCGCTGTATTTTGGCGACAATCCCTGGCTAAGCATCGCTTTTCTTTCTTCTTCCAATTCTTCTTTTGAGCAAAAACAATAATAGGCTTTGTTTTCGTCAAGCAATCGGCGCAGGTATTTTTCATAAATATCAAGCCGTTCCGATTGCCGGTAAGGTCCGTAAGAACCGCCGATATCAGGTCCTTCATCCCAATTCAATTCAAGCCACTTTAATCCTGCGATTATATTTTGCTCATATTCCGGCTTTGAGCGTTCGGTGTCGGTGTCATCAACGCGTAAAATAAATCGGCCGTTATGCTGTTTGGCAAAAAGCCAGTTGAAAAGCGTTGTTCGGGCGCTGCCAATATGCAATGGCCCGGTCGGTGAAGGAGCAAAACGGATTCGAATCGGTTTTTTAGAACCGTCGGCGATCATTAAATTATTTTACCACGAAATTAGCGAGACACCAAGCTTATTATTTCTTCGGCAATTATTTTTGCCGCTTCCGGCTTAGAGAATCTTTTGGCGGCTTCGGACATTGATTTTGAAATTTCCGGCTGGCTCAGTATTTTTTTAATTTGAGTTAAAAAAATTGTCGGATGGAGATTTTCTTCTTCAATGACAATGGCGGCGCCAGTTTTGGCATATTCGTAAGCATTTTTAGATTGATGATTATTAGCCGATTCTTTGAGAGGAATTAGAATGCTTGGCTTGCCGAACGCCGCGATTTCAAAAATCGAACCGCTGCCGGCGCGAGAAACAATCAAATCAGCGGCCGCAAAAACATCTTTAAGGTTCTTTCCAAAATAAGGAGTGATTTTATAATTTGATTTTGTCTCGGGCGCGGAGTTTTTAAAAACGAGAGTCAATTCGTTTCCGGCATCTTCAAAATTTTTCGCGCCGGTTTGGTGCAAAATTTGCCAATCCTTCGCCATTTCTTCGGCGATTTCCATCATAAAATCGTTGATTTTAACCGCTCCCTGGGAACCGCCGATTATAACAATCAATGGTTTTTCCGGATTAAATCCCAGAACTTTTTTGGCCGTCCCCTGTTCCAAAACGTCCGATAAAAGCGATTGGCGAACGGGGTTTCCGGCTAAAATGATTTTGGCGCGCGAATTTTCCGGAAAAAATTTTTCGGTCGATTTGAAAGAAGTTATTATTTTGTCGGCATAACGCTGGGAAAATAAAGTGGTCAGTCCGGGGATTGAATCCGATTCGTGAATGATTACGGGAATGCGGTAAAATCTTGACGTCAAAACAATTGCCAGAGAGCCGGGCCCGCCCTTGGAAAACAAAACATCGGGCATAAACCAAAAAATTTTCAAGAGCGCCTGGAAAATACTGATTAAAAAAAGCGGAATGTCTAAAAAATTTCTGATGTCAAAATAGCGCCGCCATTTAGCGGAAAAAATTTTTGAAACTAAAACGCCGTTTTCATTAAGCAAAAGCCGATATGTTTCCGGAGCGCCGAAATAACGCAAATCCAGATTAATTTTTTTTTGAACAGCCGAAGATTGTAATTCTTCCGTTACCGCCAGAATCGGATAAATATGGCCGCCGGTGCCGCCGCCGGTGAATAAAATTCTCATTTATTTTTGGATATATTAGCAATAATTCCGGTCATCGTCAAAAAAACCGCGAGCGATGTGCCTCCGTAGCTGACAAACGGCAAAGGCACGCCGGTTAGAGGAATTATTCCCGAATTGGCCGCGATATGAACGAAAACTTGAAGAGCAATAACAGACGTCAGGCCGATAGCGGTTAATTTGGCAAATTGGTTTGAAGAATATTTGGCAATTGAAAACCCCCTTATAAATAAAACAATGAAAGTCGCCAGCAAGAACAAAGAGCCGATAAATCCCAATTCTTCGGCAATAACGGCGAAAATGGAATCGCCGATAGATTCCGGCAGATATTTGTATTTAATTGTAGATTTGCCGAATCCTCGCCCCAATAGTCCTCCCCCGCCAATGGCGGTAAGCGATTGAGTAAGCTGATAACCGGTGGTTTGATCTTTTTCTTCAGACAAATAAGTCATTATTCTTTGATAACGATACGGAGTTAAATAAATAATCGAAGTTATGGCTAAAATTCCAATAAACGCAACGCCGGCGATATAAAGCATTTTGACGCCGCTTAAAAAATAAATAATGAAAGCAGCAGACAGAATAATCGCAATAGTGGTGGTTGCCGGCTGTTTAAAGACCAAAAAAGCCACAAAACCGGAGATAATCAGAAACGGCAAAAAACCTCCCAGGAAACTTGACTGGCGTTTGGCGGCCCTGTTGCTTAGCCAGGCCGATAAATAAACAATGAAAGAAATTTTCAAAAGTTCAGCGGGCTGGAATGATATCGGCCCAAAATTCAACCAGCGGCTTGAACCTTTGTGAGAAGTGCCAAGAGAAGTGAAAACCAAAATAAGGAATATGATGTTAATAATTAAAAGCGGAACGGCGATTTTTTTGAGATTTTTATAATGAAAATAATAAGCGAACAGAAAACCGGCGACACCCAAACTCAAACCGAAAAATATCTGGTGTTTGAGATAAAAATAAGTGTCGTTAAATTTGATTTTCCCCAAATCGGAAGAAGCGCTTGAGAGTATCACTAAGCCGAAAATTGTCAGCAAAATAACGCAGGAGAGAAAAATATAATCGGGGTGGCTGGTTTTTTTGAATATTTTAAACATTTGATAAATTATAAAATTTTCCCCGCAAGCTCATTTTGAAATTTCCCCCTTTTGACCGCTCTTTTGCCGTTAACGAGAACTTCTTGGATTTCGGCGTCTTTGAAAATCACCAAATCGGCAAAATAGCCCTCTTTTATCTCCCCTCTTCTATCAAGACCAAGTATTTTACTGGGGAGGCGCGTTAATTTTTTTATAGCTGTTTCAATCGGCAAAATTTTTTCTTTTTCGGCCAATTTAAGAAATTTTTGAAAACTTTTGCAGGAATCAACTTTGGCGGTCGCTGAAGAGGCGATGAGCGTTTGTTCGCGCGTCAATGTTTCAGTCGCGGTTTTCAAATCAATATCTTTAAAAGAAATTTCAGCTTTTAATTTCGTGATTTTCATCAATTCCAAGAGCCCTTCTTTGTCGTCAAGATTTCTGTTCAGGGAAAATTCTCTTAATGATTGGCCGATTAAAATGGGTTGAATGGGAGCGTTGATAATAATCATTTTTTTTGCCTGAAACAAAGGAAAAGATTTTATGATTTTTTTCTTTAGGTCGGCGTTATTGATGTTTTCAAGCGTCAATTTTTGGTTTGCTTCTTTCATCCAATCCGGCAAATAAGTGCTGATAACATCAATATTTTCTTCGCAAGGGAAAAGATTAAAATAAATGTCGCTCGAAGCGGAATTTTCCTCAATTAGTTTAACGGCTTGATTATATTCTTTTTCAAGGCCGTTAAATGGCAGAAAATCGTTGATTAAAATCCGGCTGCCGGTTTCCCGGGCCAAATAAACAAGTTTTTTAACAGAATCTGGTAATTCCTTTTTTTTGTCTTTCAAGTCAACGGTAAAAATTTTTTTGTTTTTTGCCGCTAATTCAGCTGTTTTTTTCAATTCAAAATAAGAAATTTGAGAAATCAAAGAATCGTTAAGATTAATTGAAATTCCAAGGGCGCCTTCTTGAAGAGCGGATTTTAAAATTAAACTCAGAACTTTTGATTCATTCGGCGTTAAATTTCGCGCCGTTGGTTCACCGAGCAAGGCGCGGTGGGCGGTATTATATCCGGCCAAAGAACCGAAGTTAATTCCCAACGGCCTTTTTTTTATAACATTTAAAAATTCTCCAAAAGAATGCCAATCAACATTGATTTTTTTCGTATCGGCAAAGGAGCGGATTGACTGAAGCGAACCGTACAGAAGCGGCGCCAGCGAAATTCCTCCTTGGCCGCCGATAATTGCGGTAACGCCTTGAAGCAAGAATTTTTTTTGAGACGGCTCGGAAAAAATATCAAGATAACGGTCGGCGCGATTATTAACGTCAATAAAACCGGGCGCGAGATATCTTCCCATGCCGTCGATTGTTTCATCGGCCTGATAATTTATAGCCGAATCAATCGCGGAAATTATATTATTTTTAACCAAAACATCCGATTTGAACGCCGGTCGGCCCGTGCCGTCAAGAAGCTGGACATTTTTTATCAAAACAGTCGCCATATATAAATTAAGAACTATAAAAATTTACTTAAAAAGAACAATACTATTCCAAGGCCGGCAAAAACCGCGGAAATTATCCAAAAACGCATCGTGATTTGAGACTCGGGCCAGCCAATGGCTTCAAAGTGATGATGGATAGGCGCGCTTAAAAAGATTTTTCGGCCGAAGATTTTTTTACTGATTAATTGAATAATAACCGACAGAGATTCAATAATCAGAATAACGGCGAAAAACGGCAGGAAGAAAGCGGTATTGGTCAACATGGCAATAACGCCCAAAGTGATGCCTAAAGCCATTGAACCCGTATCGCCCATGAAAAATTTTGCCGGATAAATATTATGCCAAAGAAACGCCAGCAGACTGCCGATAATCACTCCGCTGAAAGCCGCCAAATCATAACGGCCCAGGGTAAAAGCCACCACGCCCAAAGCGCCGAAAGCAAAAAGCGAAACTCCTCCGAGCAAGCCGTCCAAGCCGTCGGTTTCATTTGCCGAAAAAGCCGTGGCGATAATCACAAACATAAAAAAAGGAAAATACCACCAGCCGATTTCAATATTACCGATGAACGGTATAAAAAGAGTCGTCCAGTCAAGTTTGAAATAAAACCACCAGGCGCCCACTAAGGCAATTAAGGTAAAAATAATCAGTTTGTGGCGGACTTTCAATCCTCCTCCCTTAACGCCGATTTTTAAGACCCCCAAAATATCGTCAGCCAACCCTATCAAAGCCGCAAAAAATATGGCGGCTAAGGGTAAATAAGTTTGAGACCGATTGGTGAAATCCAGGTAATTCCAAAAGCCGTCAAAAAAAACATTCAAAATAAAAAAGATAAACGCCAAAACAAGAGTTGTCCCCCAAATGACTATTCCGCCCATTGTTGGCGTTCCTTCTTTGTGTTGATGAAGGTTTGTAAAAATCGGCGCGTCTTTCCTGATTTGTTTGCCGGCCTGATATTTAATCAGGATTTTTATCAGAAGAGGCGCGAGCGCCAGAGCCATTAAAAAAGCCAAGCCGCTCAATATTAAAACGCGAATTGCTTGAAGCGCTATCATTTATTTAAACAATTTAATATTTTCCTCGCTTCTTCAAAAGCATTTTCCGCTCCCAATATGATTATCGCAACCGGTTTATTGGATATTTTGAACACTGAAATCAAATTTCGGCCGGAAGTTTCAAGATAGCCGGTTTTGCCGCCTAAAAATTCCGGCTGGCCGGCAAATTCGTTTATATTAGCCAAACTTCTCGATTTTTTTGTTCTTAAATCGAAAATTTCCGTTTCTTTTTGCCGGCTGATTTCAAAAATCATCGGTTCGTTGCTATAAATATAACTTATCATTTTGAATAAGTCATCAGCGGTTGATTGAGTAAGATAAGAAAAACCGGAGGAATTAAAAAAAGCGGTTTCGGCCATTGCCAATTCCTGGGCTTTTTGGTTCATTAAGTCGACGAATTCTTCGTTGCCGAACGATTCCGACAAAGCTTCAGCCGCGTCGTTTGAAGAAACGAGAAGTATGGCTTTAAGCAAGTCGCCGGATTTGAAAATTTCTCCGGAGCGGAATCCGCCGGCTTCGCCGTAAGCGCTCGCCGCCCCGTCGCTTATTTTTATTTCTTTTTTCAAGCCGATTTTTTCAACGGTTATTATCGAAGTCATCAATTTCGTCAATGAAGCGATGGGCCAGTGATTTTTTGAATTGAATTCAAAAACAGTTGTTTGGTCGCTATCCAGATATTTTGCCAGCGCGGCTTTGGCGTTGATCGGGTCCGAACAAAAAAAATCGGTCAACGGAAAATCCATCGGTTTTAAAACGTTTGCCAGATATTCTTCGTTTTCTTGTTTTATCGACTGGACATTGATTGAGGCGTCAAAATTTGTTTGTTTGTTGGCGTCGACTTTAATAAAAAACAAAGAGATAAAAAGTATAAAAATCAGAAGCAAAGATTGAAATTTCATACGGCTTGAAAATTGTTTTGAACCGGATTCGCTCCGTCGGCGATTGTTTTGAATTTTTCGTATTCCGGAAGTTCTTCGATTTTTGAGATGCCCAAATGTTTTAACGCGTCAAAACTCAATCGATAAGCATAACTTCGTTCTTTGGTTTCGGTCGAGCGTTCAATCAATCCCCTCATCAACAAGCTCCGCAGTATAAAGCTGGAATTGACTCCCCTGAAATAATCGAGCTGGACCCGGGAAATCGGCCCCAAATAAGCGATCAACGAAATCGTTTCCAGCGCCGCGGGCGTTAAATTTTCCCGGAATTCTTCTTTGATGAAATTTTCAAATAAGTGAGAAAATTCCGGCTTGGTCGCGAGTTGTAGCCGGTTATCGGAAAAAATCAACTTAATCCCCGTTTCTTCCAATAAATAATATTGATTGAGTTTTTCAGCCGCCTCTTTTACGGTTTTTTCGTCTTGATTCAAAATCTTGGCGATTTTTTTGATTTCCAACGGTTCGCCGTAAGCGAATAAAATTGCCTCCACAGCTGCGGTTAAATTTTTGTCTCTCATATTTTTTTTATCATTATATCCTCAAATTTTTCTTCTTGCTCAACTTCAATTATTTGGTCTTTTAACAAATGAAGCAATGCCAAGAATAAAACTATGATTTCGGTTCGAGATTTTTCTTTAACGAGCTCGCTGAATTGTCCTATCCCTCTTTCTATTTTTTCGATTATTTCTTCAATTTTCTCTTCCAATTTAATCAAAGACGATTCGATGGTTGTGGATTCCAAAGTTAATTTTTGGAATTCTTTGAATATGCCGCCAAACGCCTGTTCAAGCGATTTAATCGTGATATTTTCGGCCGGATAAAAAATCGGCTCTTGGCTGAAAAGCAAGGGGCGGGAAACGGAAAATTCTTTTCGTTCGTAGAATTTTTTAAACAAGCCGATTGCCGGTTTGAATTCACCGTAACGCCGGACTCGCTCTTCCAAATCTTTAATATCTTTTTCTTCTTCATCCGTTAATTTCAAATTGGGTAGAAGCGCTTTTGATTTAAGCAGAATCAATCGCGCCGCCACCACGACGAAATCCGCCAAGAGTCGCGGTTCGGCCTCTTCGATTTCTTTAAGGTAATTCAGAAAATCAGCCACCACTTCGGAAAGGCTTAAATCGGCAATTTCCATTTTTCTTTCTTCGATGAGTTCCAGAAGTTTCTCAATCGGGCCGGAAAATTTTTCAGTTTTTAATTCGTAGTTCTTCATTCTTTTAATAATGCTTCGACGGTGTAGTTGTTTGACGGATTCCAAAGCATCCAGCCGTTTATTAATTCCGGGGTGCTTGACCCTGCGTCAAAAATAGCTTGAATTTGTTTTCTGACCGCCTGAGCGTCGTAGTCGGCGCCCAAATCAAAATCCTGGAGCCAGGGACGAAGTTTAGATTTAAAATTTAAGGTTGAACTTGCAAGTTTATTGATTGCCGAATCCATTGAATATTTCACCACTTCATAAGGATAATTCGCCGGGTTTTTGTATCCCAAAAATCCGGCGGCATAATGAGAAGGATAAACCATCGGGCTGACATAATCAAAATATTGATAAGCGTTTTCAATTATCTGGCCGATGCCCAGATCGTTGTTATTGATGGTTGCCAGCCCGAAAAAGTCGGCGGAAATTTTCGCGTCCGGCAATTGCTCGCGTAAATATTTGAAAAAATTTTTAATAACTTCGCTTTTCGGAGATTTGCCGTCCCAATAGGGAAATTCCATATCGCCTAAATTTCCGTCGGAAGCGAAACGAATATAATCAAAGTTTAATTCATCAAATCCCCTATTGGTGGCGTCTTTGGCAATGGCGATATTGTAATCCCAAGCCTCTTTTGAAGCAGGGTCGATCCAAGCCAGTTTTTTATGGTCAAGCCAAAGCGTTGACGATGACATCTGACATTTGTCCGCCGGTTGGCGGATTGACGTCTGACATCTATTTTTTGAATGAATTGCCAGCTCCGGTCTGGCTTTGGCCAAAACCGGGTCCTGGAAAATCGTGATTCTGGCAATCGCGTAAATTCCCTCATCATGCAACCGTTTAATCAGAAAATTTATTTTTGGAATTTTTATTTCTTTGGCTTTATACTTTTCGGCCTCCGGCAATTTTATATCATAAGCGATATAGCCGGAGAAATCTTTGATGTCAATTACAACGGCGTTTAATTCCGTTTCTTTGGCTATTTTTAGCAAATAATTGATTTTTTCTGGATTGCCGGCTGACCAAGAGGTTAAATAAACCGCTTTGATTTCTTTCGGCGGATTCGCCAGCGGTTTTTGCGGTTCAATATCCGCGTTGGCTACTTTTAATTTTGGAGAATCTGAGGTTGGAAAAATTAGCGTATCGTCGTTAATCATCTCTATGATATTTTCTTGCGGCAAAATAAAAAAAGCGCCTATGCCCAAAATCGCCAAAATGAAAAAAGCGAGCAGATAACGCATATAAGATTTATTATAGCAAAATTTCAAAATAAAAAAGGGCGATGCGATTCGCCCCTTATTTTTTAATTTTCTTTCAGCGGAATTTCCTTTAAATCGGAAGATTCCAGAATTTTTTTTAAAGAAGAAGAAACGGATTTTGTCCCGAATAAATGGACGGTTTTTCCGTGGTTCTTCGCTTCTTTTATTATCTCCGCCATATGTCTGTCATTACTGACAATCACAATGTCGGTGATTTCCTTATATCTCAAGAGCTTCAAGCCGATGCGGATTATGTGGATATCAACAGTGTCTTCTATTTTATAGGTTTCAACCGTTCTTTTTGGGCAAGCTATAATTTCAAACCCAAGATCGGTTATTTCCGGCAATCCGTAAAACATATCGGGATAAATGAAGACAAAGGCGAAATCAATATTTCCGATTTCAAGAAGTTCATCGCGGAATTTTTTGAAATCAAGGATTTTGCCTTCCATTATCGCTTGTCGGGATATGTTCTCGTAGTCGATTAGAACAACCATTTGTCTGTTTTTTTTTGGCATTTATTTCATCCTTCCTGGATTAAAAATAAAGGCGCCAGAGCGCTGATAGAATCAGCGCTCTGGCCAAAAACATCACTCGCGGCCGCTTCTATCGTAGAAGTCGCAAGCTGCGCAAAGCATTTTGGCGAATTTCCTGGAAAACTCCAGCTTATTGGCCGGCGTTTTGTCTTCTAAGACCTTCCCGGTTTTTCCGGCCGCCAGCGGCACCCAGTTTCCGGTGTAAGAAGAAAGCCAGTCGAGAGAACCGGCGCCGTCAACCACCCCGACGACAAAAAAGGGTTTGCCGGATTTTTCATTGAGGTTTGCAACCTTAACGATTCCGACCCCTTTCTGCCACCTTTTCCCCTTTCTGTCTGTCCGTTCCGGGAAATAGATTCTGTATATTCCCGGAATGCCATTTCTCAACGAGAAGAGGTTGGGATTCCCTTTCTCCAAGAGTTTGGAGATTTTATGGTTATTGCAGCGGTCTATGAATTTTCTTAATTCATAGAAAATCTTTTTGTCGGCCGGCGACACCCCTTCGGGATAAAACTCGGAAGGAATATGGATAAGGCAGTATCCATTGAAGACAACCGCCTTGTATCTATTCTCGTGCGTTTCCTTTACGAGTTTACCGCGGCCCGCTTTTTCCACCTCCAGAATCCATTTTATTACCTTTTCCGGATTCTCGGGGTTCTCAGCCATGATTTCCTTGATAAGCCGGGAAACCTTGTGACTTTCAGCCAGGACATCGTCCTTTTTTATCAACTCCTCTATTTTTTTCTGGACAGAGAGAAGTTTTCCGTGTGTTTCGATTAAGCTGGGGACGGTCTGCCAATCCGGCACTTTTTCTATTTCCCTTATCTTTCTTTCTATGTCCAGTCCTTTGGCGGCCAGTATTTGGGCCGCTTCCTTTCTTTCTTTAGCTTCGATTTCCGAGGCCCTCAATTCTTCCTCGGTTATTTCCGGGACTTTCAACTCTTCAATCTCTTTAAGATTGAAGGTTGGGAGAGGTTTTTGTTCTTTTTCTTTTTTCTTCACGGCCCGCAAAAAGGCAGTTCCTATCGCCGTCACTTTGTTCCCCGTCGCTTTGTCTTCCATTTCAATTTCCTCCTTTTTTGATTAAATTCAAAACATTACATTACGCCCATGCCTTTCTTATATCACCTCCTTATTGGATTTTTTAAGAACAATTACTGTTTCTTTTGATAGCATATTTATATAATATTGTCAAATTATATTGATAAATAAAAATATGCTATACTATAATTAAATATTAACAATCTATGCTTGCTTTGTATCGTAAATACCGGCCCAAAAATTTATCCGATATTCTTGGGCAGGAAATCATCGTGGAGATTCTTAGAAATGCCGCTAAAACGGACAAATTGGCCCACGCTTATCTTTTTTACGGGCCAAGAGGTTCGGGTAAAACCACCACGGCCCGTTTGGTCGCTAAAATCGCCAATTGTGAAAAAAGGCAGAAAGATGAAAAATTCAAGATATCGGGTGAACCCTGCAACGGATGCCGTTCCTGCCGGGAAACCGACGAAGGCCGGGCGCTTGATGTGATTGAAATCGACGCGGCTTCCAATCGCGGCATTGACGAAATCAGAAACTTGAAAGAAGGCATTCGCGTCTCCCCTGCTTTGTCCCGATATAAAATTTACATTATTGACGAGGTTCATCAGCTGACCAAAGACGCGTTTAACGCTTTATTGAAAACATTGGAAGAGCCGCCGGCTCACGCGATTTTTGTTTTAGCCACCACGGAATACGAAAAAATGCCGGCAACCATCGTTTCCCGCACCCAAAGATTTCATTTCAAAAGATTGCCGCTGGTTAAAATCATTGAAAAATTAAAAACCATTTCCGCGGCCGAAAAAATAAAAGCCGACGACGACGCCCTGGAACTTATTGCCGCTTCGGCTGAAGGCAGCTTAAGGGACGCCGAATCCTTGCTTGACCAGATTTTCGGGCTGGAAGAGAAAATCACTTTGGAAAGCGTGGAAAATATCATCGGCCGGGTGGGATTCAAAAAAACATCTCAAATGGCGGAATTATTGTTCAACAACGATCTTCAAAAAGCTTTGAGCCATCTTGCAAAAATCAACGAAGAGGGATATAATTTAGTCCAGTTTAACAAAGATTTAATTCATTATCTGCGCCGGGTTTTGGCTTTGAAATTTTCTTCCGCTTTGGAATCCGAATTCAAAAAAGAGTTGATTGAAGCGGAGTTGCAAGCCGTTAAAAAACACAGCCAGATGCTTGGTTCTCCGGCTGATGAGCAAAAAACCGTTAATTTGATAAAATCTTTGATTCGGGCTTATACGGAAATGCGCTACAGCCCGTTTGTGATTGTGCCGCTGGAAGTGGCGATAATTGAAAATTTGAAAAAGTAATAAATAAAAAGGTCGGTGTTTATAATTTTAATTTTATGAATAAATTTTTTTCGAGTTTAGTTATTATAGCGACGGTGTTCGGATTGTCGTTTGCGGCGATTGAAAAACCGGTTCAGGCAAACGTCAACGGAAGAAAAATAATTGTTTTCAATCAAGCGTTAAATGAAAAAGAGAAAGATGAATTAATTGCTCGCGCCGGAGGCACAAAATTAAAGAATCTTGATTTAATCGGCGCCAAGGCGGTTTGGCTGCCAAATCGGGCCGCAACGGAAAAATTAAAAGCCAATTCGAACGTAATCAGAATCGATGACGATGTGCTTGTGGAAACATTGGATATTAAAGAAGAAATAAGAGGGGTGAAGAAAATGGGAATAAAACCTCAGCCGCCAGAAACGCTTCCTTGGGGTATTGACCGAGTTGACGCTGAATTGGTTTGGCCAACGATTCGGGGCGCGGGAATTAAAGTCGGCGTTATTGACACCGGCATTGATTTGAGCCATCCGGATTTGGTATTAAATATCAAAGGCGGTTATAACGCCATTAATCCTCTGAATTCGCCAAATGATAACAATGGCCATGGAACTCATGTAGCCGGAATTATGGGAGCGGTTGACAATACAATCGGCGTAATCGGCGTCGGGCCTCAAATTAATCTTTATGCCATTAAAGTTTTGGGCGCTTCCGGTTCCGGTTATCTTTCTGATGTCATTGAGGGCCTTGACTGGGCGATTGTCAACGGAATGAATGTTGTTAATATGAGTTTGGGTACTTCGGATGATATTTTATCTTTCCGCGAAGCGGTTCAAAGAGTTAACGCGGCTGGCATTGTTCAGGTAGCGGCTGCCGGAAATTCCGGCGGTTCGGTAATTTATCCGGCTGCTTATCCGGAAGTCATCGCGGTTTCTGCCACAAATAATACCAACACGATTGCTTCCTGGTCTTCACGCGGTCCGGAAGTTGATTTGGCAGCGCCCGGAGTTTCAATTTACTCCACCTATAAGGGGCAAACATATAAAACCTTAAGCGGCACTTCAATGGCCAGCCCTCATGTGGCTGGAACAGCCGGTTTGGTGTTGAACACTCCGGTTGGCAGTTATGATTTGGACGCTGACGACATCTGGGACCCGATTGAAGTTCAAAATAAACTTCAGGATAAAGTCGTTGATTTAGGAAGTCCCGGCTTTGATAGTTTATACGGCTGGGGCTTGGTAAACGCTTTTAACGCGGTTCAGCCGTAACTTTAGGCGCTGGAGTTTACGCTAAAGAAAAAGTGAGTTAAAATAAATACCGGCATTGTTGTCGGTATTTATTTATGCGGGATTAAATATTGCCGGGTCGTCTAACGGTAGGACTCCGCCCTTTGAAGGCGGCTATCGGGGTTCGAATCCCTGCCCGGCAGCCAATTTTATGGATATTACTAAAGAAATATCGTGTCCATCGTGCAAAGCGGTTCTTCCCGCAAGCGCGTATTTTTGTTTGCAATGCGGAACAAAATTAAAAGAATCTCCGGCTTCAATATCCATAAGCAAGCAGGCGGTTATTTATTTTATTAGTTTTTTTCTTGCTCCACTTGGACTTGTCTATGTTTTTAGATATTTGAAACAGTCCGACAATAAAGCCCGGAAAATCGGCATTGTCGCGCTTATATTAACAATCCTTGGAATTTTTCTCACAATTTGGACAGCAAGGGCATTTATGGATTCTTTTTACGGTTCATTGAATACGCTTACTTTTTAGGCCGCTTTTAATTATTAATTATATATAGTATTATATCGTCTTTAATGCAAATTTTATGTTAATAGACGATATAACAATTAAAATTGGGGCCGGCAACGGCGGCAAGGGCGCGGTGGCTTTCAATAAAAATATGATGAGCTTGGGACCTGCGGGCGGCAGCGGAGGCAATGGCGGCAATGTTTTTGTTGTCGGCGTTTCCGATATAAGCGCTTTGAACCAATTCCGCTATAAAAAAGAATGTAAAGCCGAAAACGGCTTTGACGGACGCGGGCAATTTTGTGACGGCAATGACGGAAAAAATTTGATTTTGAAACTTCCAATTGGAACCGTAATCCATAATTTAACGAATGAAAGTGAATTTGAAATCGAAAAAATCGGCGAACAAGTGCTTCTCGCCAAAGGAGGCATCGGCGGCAAAGGCAATTTTCATTTCCGTTCTTCGCGAAATACTTCTCCGACGCAATTCCAGGAAGGACGACCGGGAGAATCATTTGAACTGCGACTTGAATTGAAACTTATTGCCGATGTTGGTTTTGTCGGCCTTCCGAATGCCGGAAAGTCGAGTATGTTAAACTGCCTCACGAACGCCAAAAGCAAGGTGGCGAATTATCCTTTTACCACGCTTGAACCGAATCTCGGCGCTTATTACGAGCTTATTTTGGCCGACATTCCCGGACTTATTGAAGGATCGTCCTCCGGCAAGGGTCTTGGTATAAAATTTTTACGCCATATCGAACGCACGAAAATTATTTTTCACTTCGTCTCTTCGGAATCCCCCCGTCCGGAAAAAGATTATAAAACTATCCGTAAAGAACTTGGCGCTTATAAAAAAGAACTTCTCGAAAAACCGGAATATCTGTTTCTTTCAAAAAGCGACCTTACGGATAAAACTGCGCTCAAAGAAAAATTGAAGGCGTTGAAAAGACTAAATACCAATATAATCGCGACATCAATCAACGACCCGAATAGTATAAAAGAAATTAAAAAAATTCTGAATAAAATCAAAGCCGGAAAATAACCGTTATCGCCTCCACTTTGATCGGCTGAATTTGCGCGGCTCTCCGTAAGAACGGCTCGGAGGATGACCGCTTGAGCGTCGCGAAAATGAAGGCCGGCTCGGAGACGCGATTAGCCGCGCGGGCGGAAGCTCGGGAAGCTTGCGTAACGGCAAAGCAGCGCGCATAAGGCGTTCAATATTTTTTACGTTTCCGCGCTGATCCAGAGTTGCGAAAGAAATCGCGTTGCCGGCGGCTCCGGCGCGCGCGGTCCGGCCAATGCGGTGGATATAATCTTCCGCGTTATCCGGAAGGTCGTAATTAAGCACGAGTTCTATCCCCTTCACATCTATGCCGCGGCTGGCGATGTCGGTCGCGACCAGTATACGATATTTTCCGTTCTTGAATCCATCAAGAGCTTCCCGGCGCTGGCTTAATGATTTATTGGAATGAAGTTCCGTTACCGCGTGTCCAAGTGTCCGAATGCCCGCGGCGATTTTTTTTGCGCCGAATTTTGTCCTTGAAAATATCAAAACAGAACCATGATATTCATGAAGAAGTTTTTCAAGAAGCCGAGGTTTATCCGGTTTGGATATAAAAAAAAGCTCTTGTGTTACTTTTGCGCTTATTGTTCCCGAAGGAGCGATTTCAATGCGTAGCGGGAACTTCATATATGAATGAGCCAGATGAACTATTTCATTCGGCATTGTTGCGGAAAAAAGCATTGTTTGGCGCTCTCGCGGCACTGCATTAAGAATAGTTTTTAATTGCGGCGCAAATCCCATATCAAGCATTCTGTCCGCTTCGTCAAGCACGAGGATTTTCACTTCTTTGAGAGAAAGCGTTTTTTGCCGGAGATGGTCTATTATTCTTCCGGGAGTGCCTAAAACGATAGTCGGGTTTTTTTGCAGCGCCTGCAGTTGCCGATACATTGGTTCTCCGCCAATAAGAAGAGCGGTTCGCACTTCGATATGAATACCGATTTTATGGAGCGTTTGTTCAACCTGTAGCGCGAGTTCGCGCGTTGGAAGTATAACGAGCCCGCGTTTTTTTTGAAGCGCCGCTTGAATCATGGGGATTCCGAATGCGAGCGTTTTTCCGGTGCCGGTTTGCGCAAGTCCGACTAAATCTTTTCCTTCGATCGCGGGAGGAATGGATTTTTTCTGAATGGGCGTAGGAATCTTAAAGCCGAGCTTATCAAGAACAGCGAGAATATTCGGCGCAATGCCAAGATTATAAAAATCGGGTGTATTCAAATGCCCACAGTTTATCATTAAAGCGGCAAAATAGCTAATCCAAGGGGTTTTATGATAAAATGAATTGTAAGATTTCCGAGCATTATTTACACTTCCCTTCGTCAGATTTGCCTTTCAGAACCAGAATATTTTTGCTCCAGCCGCTAAAAATTTCTTTCCCCCCAGCGCGCCTGCGGGATGTTCTTTAAGACAATCTGGCTTCGGTTATTTTTATAATTAAGCAGAAAATCTTTTCCGTAGCCAGCCTGTTGGAATTATAAATAACCAAAGAACTCTTTCAGAGTGAGTATACTGGAAAACGTTCAAGAAATTAACGAGCGAATAGGAGATTTGCCGGGTATACCCGCGCAGCAGGGTGGCAAATCTCCGTCAATGAGCGAGTTAAATTTCTAACATTTGGAAGAGGCGAACGAGAAAGAGTTCTTTGGAGAAATTCGGCTGGCGGGAAAAGATTTTCTGGATTATTATGTAAACAACGCTCGGGTTTCTTACAAATGAATGTAGAAATTGTAATAAATACATGAAAAAAATTCTCATTGTTATTGCGCCAGAAAATTTTCGAGACGAAGAATATATCGAGCCGAAAAAAATTTTCGAAGACCGCGGTTTTGAAATCAAAACCGCTTCGCTTAAAGCCGGTGAAGCAACGGGAATGTTCGGCGCAAAAGTCAAAATTGATTTGCTTATTTCGGAAGTTAATTCCGATGAGTTCAGCGCCGTTGTTTTTGTCGGCGGCCGGGGAATGGCAAAATTGACGGCCAATCGGGAATTCATTGATCTGGCTCAAAAATTTTATCAAGCCGGCAAATTAACAACGGCTATTTGCGTGGCGCCGGCGATTCTGGCCAATGCGGGAATTCTTAAAAATAAAAAAGCCACTTCCTGGCCCGATGTAAAAGACGAACTGACAAAAGGCGGAGCGGATTATACGGGCAGAGACGTTGAAATTGATGGCGGGATTATCACCGGAAACGGCCCTCAAGCCGCCGGAAAATTTGGAGAAACAACGGCAAATGCCGTATAATAATAATTGATGGCTACGGGAATTTTTGAGTTGGCGATTGTTATTTTTGTCGCCGCGGCGTTCGGCATTATTGCTAAAATATTCAAACAGCCGATTATTTTAGCTTATCTCGCCGCCGGAATAATTATCGGTTATTTCGGTTTTTTTAATTTAGCCGATAAAACAACTTTCCGGCTTTTTTCGGATTTAGGCGTAATGTTTCTGCTTTTTTTGATTGGTTTGGAAATCAATTATTCGTCGCTACGGCTCGTCGGCAGAGCATCGGCTATTATCGGCGCCGGCCAGATACTTTTTACTTTTATTGTCGGGTTGCTTATTGCCCTGGCTTTTAATTTCAGTTATCTCCACGGCGCTTACATTGCCATCGCCCTGACTTTCTCCAGCACCATCATCGTCGTCAGCCTCCTTTCGGAAAAAAAAGATTTAAACAGTTTATACGGCAAAATCAGCATCGGCATTTTATTAATACAAGATTTAGTGGCAATTTCACTCCTGGTTATATTGGCCGGCATTGAAACTGGGAAAGGATTGACTATTAACGATATTGTCCTGACTCTTTTTAAGGGAATCGGTTTATTCGCAATAATGCTGATTTTGGGCAGAAAATTTTTACCCTTGGTTTTCGACAAAATCAGCCGCTCTCAAGAACTTTTATTTTTAACGAGCTTGGCTTGGGTTTTTGCCGCCGCCTCATTGGTGGCTAAAATCGGTTTTTCCATCGAAATTGGCGGGTTTTTAGCCGGTTTAGCTCTGGCTAATTCTTCCGAGAACTATCAAATTGCCGCCAGAATCAAACCTCTGAGAGATTTTTTCATATTAATTTTCTTTGTTATTTTGGGTTCATCGATAATTTTTTCAAATTTCAGCGGTCTGACTTTATCAATTATCGTTTTTTCGCTTTTTGTGCTTATTGGCAATCCATTGATAGTTTTAACGATTATGGGACTGATGGGTTATCGCAAAAGGACGAGTTTTTTAACCGGTTTAACAATCGCTCAAATTTCAGAATTTTCTTTGGTGCTGGCGGCTTTGGGGTTCAAAGTCGGACACTTGAATGAAAGCGTTGTTTCTTTAATCACCGCTGTCGGAATCATTACGATAACTTTTTCCACTTATTTAACAACTCATGCCGATAAAATTTTCAGAAAATTATCCCCCTATCTTTCGTTATTTGAAAATAAAAAAACAACCGAAAACGATTTTTGGCAGAAAGAATTCCATAAGCCGATTATTTTAATCGGCTGCCATCGCACCGGCCAGAACATCGCCCTGAATATTCCCAAAGAGAATCTTTTGATAATTGATTTTGACCCGGAAGTCATTTCCCGTTTGAAAAAGCAGGGTTATGATTATCTTTTTGGCGATATTGCCGACGAGGAAATTTTTGACAAAGCCAATCTGAACGAAGCGCGGCTGGTGGTTTCTACCAGCCCGGATTTGGAAGACAATTTAACTATTTTAACAAAGCTGAATTTATTAGAAAAAAGAAGTCAAATTAAAGTGGTTCTACGCGCCCGCACCGAGCAAGAGGCGAAAATTTTGTATCAGAACAACGCCGATTATGTCTTGCTCCCCCATTTTACCGCCGGCCAATATCTTGGGAAAACCATCGGCGTTGACCCGGAAATGAAAATTTTGGAGCAATTAAAAAACAGAGATTTGGAATTGATGGAAAAAACGAACCACTTTATATCTTGAGGTATCTCCTTATCGCGATACTCGAAGAGATCACTCCCAAAATTATTCCGAAAAGCAGTTGATAGCCGAAAAAAGAAGTCGAAGAGGAAACCAGATAACTCCAAAGATTGATTTCCGGAACGAAAATCTTGGCGTAAGGCGAAGCGTAATAAACCATCGGCAGAATCGCCAAGGAACTCAAAATCGCGGCGATTATGCCGTAAATTATCCCTTCAATCACATAAGGACCGCGGATGAAAGTATTGGAAGCTCCCACTAATCGCATAATGCTGATTTCTTCGCGGTTGGAATAAATCGCCAGCCGGATGGTGTTGAAAGTAATCAACACGGCCACTGAAGAAAAAATGACTGTTGCCAAAAGCCCCAATTGTTTTATCGTGTCGATAATTTTGTTTAATCTCTCGATAACTATCGCGTTTTGGGCGTAAGATATTTTGTCAATCAGATTTTTGAACGACTCCTGATTAAGATAAATATCAATAGCGGCATAATCTTTCGGGTTATGCGCCTTGATGCTTAAAGAAGCCAGCAAGGGGTTGGTTTGAAGCTCTTCCAGCGCCTGAGAAACCGTTTCGTCTTTTTTATGCCGAGTCTTAAAAATTTCCAAAGCTTTATCACGGGAAATATAATCCACTTTTTTCACTTCGGCCAGCGCTTCTAAAGATTTTTTTATTTTCAAAATTTCATCTTCTGGAGCGTCAATTTTGAAATAAGCACTGATATCAATTTTATCCTGAAGCGATTCCAGGGCGATTCCGGTAAAAACATTGACAATTATCAGCCCTTCAAAAACCATCAGAGCCAAAATCATTACCACAATGGTGGCGGTTGATAGCCAGCCGTTTCGCCAAAAACCAAGAATTCCATATTTGATTATTCGGGATAAAGCGGTAAGCATTAAACCAAAATGTATTTTCCTTTTTCTTCGTCTTTTATTATTTTTCCGTTTTCTAAACTAATAACCCTTCTGTTCAAATCGTTGACAATGTCTTTGTTGTGGGTGGCTAAAATCACGGTTGTGCCCAATTCGTTGATTTTCAGAAGCAATTTGATAATTTCCGCGGTATTAATCGGGTCTAAATTTCCGGTCGGTTCGTCAGCAATCAGAACGTCCGGATGATTTATCATTGCCCGGGCAATCGCCACTCTTTGTTTCTCGCCTCCGGAAAGTTCGCTGGGAAAATTGAATTTTTTATTCGATAAACCGACCATTTCCAACGCTTGAGGAACAAAATTTTTGATTTCCGGCTGGGGCCGACCGGCCACTTCTAAAGCAAAAGCCACGTTTTCAAAAGCGGTTTTATTGGACAACAACCGGAAATCCTGAAAGATGACGCCGATGTGGCGGCGAAGTTCGGGCAATTTTGACGATTTTAATTTATTAATGTCGTAAGAACCGACAATTACCCTCCCCTTGCTCGGTTTTTCTTCGCCGATCAGCAATTTAATGATGGTTGATTTTCCGGCGCCCGATTTTCCAACAATTGAAACGAATTCGCCGACGCCGATGTTAAAACCGACATCATCCAGCGCCGTGGAAGAATGATGGTTGATGTTGTAATTTTTCGAAACGTTTTGAAAAGTAATCATTATTTATTTCATTATATCACCCCCGATAAATATCTCAATATCGCCGTCAAGCGTTTTGTCCGCCTGGGTCGTTTCCATATTGGTGCGATGGTCTTTAACCAATTTATAGGGATTTAAAATATAAGAACGGATTTGATTTCCCCATTCGGGCTTCACTTTGGTTCGCAAATCCGATAATTCTTTAGCTTTGCTGTCTTCCATCAATTTAACCAGTTTGGATTTAAGCGTTTTCATCGCCCGTTCGCGGTTCTGGGCCTGAGAGCGTTCAGCGCGCGAAGAAGCGGCAATACCCGTGGGCAAATGGACAATTCGAACAGCGGTTTCCACTTTATTGACGTTTTGCCCCCCAGGACCGCCGGCGCGGGAAAATTCCACTCTCAATTCTTCTGCCGGAATTTCAAGCTTACCTTCTTCCATTTCCGGCAATTCCGGCAAAACTTCAACTAAAGCGAAAGAAGTGTGCCTTTTTTTCTCCGGAGAAAAAGGCGAAATTCTGACCAGGCGGTGCACGCCGGATTCTTTTTTCAAAAATCCGTAAACATAATCTCCTTTTGTTTCAAAAGCCACATTTTTCAACGGATGCCTTCCGGTTTTGGATTGAAAATCACCCAATGTTTCGTCAAGAACTTTTGTTTTCCAGCCGCGCTTTTCGCAATATTTGCGGTACATTTCATAAAGCATCGAAACCCAGTCTTCGGCGTCTTGTCCGCCGGCGCCCGCGTAAATAGAAATTGTCGCCGACTGCCGGTCATATTTACCGGAAAGCAATTGTTCGATTTCCATTTTTCTCGTCTTATTTTTAACGGATTCGATTATTTTTTCAGCTTTTTCTTCCAAATTTTTGCTACCCATTGATATTTGAGCGATCGCCGTTTCGGCGTCTATCAATTCTTTTTCAGCGTCGTTAAAACGATTGATAAAATCTCGAAGCTGGCCCGCTTCTTTGTTTTTTTGTTCAGCTAATCCGCGGTTTTTCCACAAATCAGGACTGGCTAATTCAATTTCCAATTCACTCAGATATTTTTTCTTTTCTTCAATATTAAATCGGCCCCGCAATGCGGGGACGGTTTCTTGCAGCGCGTTTAATTGTTTTGTTAAATCTTCTTTCATGAGCCGATGAGAGGAGTTGAACCTCCAACCTCTGCTTTACGAAAGCATTGCTCTGCCATTGAGCTACATCGGCGAAATCAAACGATAAAAATTATAACCTATCCCCTTAATCTCTTCAAGATTTCGTCTTCTACTTCCTGGCGAGAACGGCCGTATTTGAGACGGCTTATTTCTTTTATTTTTTCCGCTTGCTCTTCGCTTCCTTTTTCCGGCATCAAAGTTTTAATGTTAAACGGCTTTGAAGTCTGGCCGTTAATGAGTATTTTCGCGTAAGCGTTAAAATTATCGATGTTCACTAAATCATTTTCATCAAAAACCGGCTCGAATTGTTTTACTAAAAATTCCGCGTCCGGCGCGCCGACCCGAAAAGCGATAATTGAGCCGACATTGCCGAAAACCGCATCGCGGATTTTTTCAACTAACTGAGCGATGAATTGATGGGCCATTGTCATATTCAGCCGGTATTTTCTGGCTTCGGACAGAATCACGGCGATTGATTCGGTGGTGAAATTATGAAATTCGTCAATGTAAAGATTGAAATCGCGGCGTTTCTCCTCTTGGGGAATGTCAGCGCGCGATAAAGCCGCCATTAAAATTTTTCCGGCGATTATCATTCCCAATAAATTGGCGTTAATATCCCCTATTCTGCCCTTTGAAAGATTTACCAATAAAATTTTTCCTTCGTCCATAATCCGGCGGAAATTAAAAGCGGATTTTGGCTGACCGATAATCGGCCGCATGTAGTCATTGGCCGTAAAATTATTGAATTTAGAAGTGATATAAGGCGCCATATTCACCAAAGAATGTTCGCCAGTGGCTTTAAGAGCTTCTTTTTCCCAAAAATCAATAACTACCGGATTGGCGATGCGAGACAGTTTCCGATTACGGAATTCGGGGTCGGTGAAAATTCGCGGGATTTCCATTAGCGTCGCCGGTTCGTTTAGGGCGTCTTCCATCAAAAGCAGAATCGCGTTTTTGGTGTACTGTTCAAACATCGGACCGCCGACGGTTTTCATGTCGTAAAGTTTATCCAATATATTGAACATTTCATTGACGATGAAAGTTTTTTGCTCCGGCTTGTTAAAATCGTATTCCAGCATATTCATTCCCAATGGATGCCAGATATCCGAAGGGTCGAAAATAATTACATCATCGGCGCGTTCTTTCGGAATCAATTCTAAAATTTTTTCTATTAATCCGCCGTGCGGGTCGATAATGGAAACTCCTTTACCGGCTTTAATGTCTCCGATAACCATATTGGTCATCAAAGTCGATTTGCCGGTGCCGGTTTGACCAATAATATAAATATGGCGTCGGCGATCGTCTTCGGTAATATAAACCGGTTTTCGCTCGAACCTGAAAATATTTTCGCCAATCAAAACTCCATCTTTCGGCAAATTTACGGGCGGCGCAGCTTCTTTGGATTTAAGCCATTTAATTTTCGGCACTTCGCTGGTTAAGGTCGGCAAATGGAAAATGCTTGCCAATTCTTCGGTGTTCAGAATTATCGTTTGAGAATCGTCAAATTCCCTGAAAGAAAATTGGTACGCGAGTTTTTGTGGGTTTTTGGGTTTAATAATTTTAAATTCTTGCCGTTTTGGCGCGCTGAATTGGATAAAAGCGCCGGCAATGCTTTCTAAAATAGCGTCGGCTTGGTATTGACTGGGAGCGGATACTAAAATTCTGACATTGACGGACAGCAGGGGCTTGGAAATTTTCGACTCCAAGGATTTAACAGCTTCTTCATCGACGATTTTTTCTTTTTTCTCTTTTTTCCCCGGGCTCAAAGCTTCTTTAATGTCTTTTAATTTAATCGCCGCACTTTCCAAAATATCTTCAAATTCCACTCCCTTTTTAAGATTATTGATATATTGAAGGATGTTTTTTTTGGCTGACTGCGGAGCGGGTTTTGCCAAAATTTGGATTGCCGCGCCTTCGCCAACTTCGCTGATTTTTGAAAGTCCGCTTAAAATTTGAGAAAAAGTGTCTATTTCGGCTTCTTGATAAGTTCTTAACGGCAAAGCGTAAGAAGTTTTTTGTTTCAGATAAACGGCGGAAACGACGCTTGACGAACCAAAGATATTGTAATCTTCAACCGGTTCAATTTTGGCTTCTTTCCACAATCCTTCGATTTGCCGGCCGATGAATTCTGTCGATTCTTTGGGAACCGCCGCGTAAAAATGAATTTCCTCGCCGACGTTATGAACAGCGGCTTCAAAGCAAAAAGGAGATTTTAAGCCCGATAAAATTCCAAAAAGCTGGCTGGAATAGTTAATTTCGTTTTTCCAACCGGCTCCGCTTTCAATTGAGGATTCTTTTTGACGTTTTTGCGGCAAACGGATTAAAAACAATCTCAAACCGAGAGATTGAGCTAAATGTTTTCGCCTTGAATTCCTGAAAATAAAAAATAAGACGATTGAACCAATGATAAAAAAATTCGCGGCTAAAAAATAAATAATCATCAGCGTTTATATTATTTTTCTCTTTTTTAATTCGTCGTACAGTTTATCGGTCAAAACATCGTGAAAAGCGTCTAAAACAAACGGGCTGGCTCTTTTAGCCCGCTGGATAACTTTTCCAATTCCCTGGTGGAACGTTAAATCAATCAATTGTTCCACCTGTAATCTTGTTTCCGCCGGCAGATCCTTTAAATAATCCGGTAAAATAGATTTTCCCGGCAGTTCAGTTGATTGAACGGCGTTTTTAATTAATGACGTAAGACTTCTTTTGATTAATTCCCTTTCCGGCAGTTCTTTGTGTTCCGGCAGATTCCGTTTTTCGGCGATTTCCTTGCTTAATCTTTCAATATCGGCTTCCAAAACGTTATGTTCCAAATTTTGAGAAATTATGTCCGGCATGTTAAAGTAAATTCAATGAATAAATTAAAATTATTAGCCGCCGACAATTGGCTCTTGATTGTTGTTTTAATTATAGCCGCTTTTTTCCGGTTCCACAACATAACTCAATTGCCACCGGGGCTTTATCCAGATGAAGCAATGAACGGCAATAATGCGTTAGAAGCGATTTCTACCGGAAATTTTAAATTATTTTATCCGGAAAACGGTGGCCGCGAAGGATTATTTATAAACATTCAAGCGCTTTCTGTTTATATTTTCGGAAATGAGCCATGGGCATTGAGAAGCGTTAGCGCGATATTCGGGATTTTAACTGTTTTAGGAGTGTATTTGCTTGCCTTGGAAATATTCCAAAATAATAAAAAAATCGCCTTACTTTCTTCTTTTTTGATTGCCACGAGTTTTTGGCACATTAATTTTTCCAGAATAGGATTTAGGGCGATTATGGCGCCATTTTTTTTGATATTTGCGTTTTATTTTCTTTTAAAATCAGTGAGATTTTTGAAAGAAAAATATTTTGCCGTGAACGGCGCGAGCGAATGGAAAATTTTCTCAATTGCTTCTTTGGCGGGATTATTTTATGGTTTCGGTTTTCATTCTTATATCGCTTATCGCGTCACGCCGCTTTTGCTCATTGCTGGTTTTGCCTACCGACTTTTTTATTTCAAAGAATTAAGAAAAGAAATCATAAAAATTCTCGCGGTTTTTGTTTTATTTTCGTTTTTGGCCTTCTTGCCGTTGGGAATTTATTTTTTAAAACATCCGGCGGATTTCTTCGGTCGCACGACCCAGATTTCCGTTTTCAACTCACCGACCATTCTTAAAGATTTAACTGTTAATATATTAAAAACCACCGGGATGTTTAATTTTTCCGGCGATTTTAATTGGCGGCATAATTATGCCGGCAGGCCGGAGTTATTTTGGCCCGTCGGAATTTTATTTTTAATCGGAATTATTTTTGGAATTTCTATTTTATTAAAGCATAAAAATAAACAAGATTACGCGCCGGGAGACGAACAAGTTTTTACTCATTATAAAAAATTTTCTTTTTTTATGTTTTTCCTGTGGATTATAATTGCCGCTTTGCCGATAGTTGTTTCAAATGAAGGTCTACCTCACGCCTTACGCGCGATTTTAATGATTCCCCCGATTTTTATATTGGCGGGCGCCGGCGGAATTTGGCTGTATGAATTTATAAAAAATAAATTACAGGGCGCGTTAGCTAAAAAAATATTCAATATTTTTTCTTTTATTTTTCTGATTTTACTTGTTTTTGAAGCGTATAATACTTATTTTAATTTGTGGGGAAAAAATCAAAATGTGCAAGGCGCTTTTGCGGCGGATTATGTTCAAATCGGTCGAGAGCTCCGGAATTTGCCGAAAGAATTGCCGAAATACGTTGTTGTTGAAGCCGGTGGTTTTGATGTCAGAGGCCTGCCGATGTCGGCTCAAACCGTAATGTTCATTACCGACACTTTCACACCGGAAAAACAAAAAGGAAAAAATATTTTTTATGTTTTACCGAAAGAAATTAATCAGATTCCCCAAAACGCTTATACGGTTAATTTAAAGTAAAATTAAATTGTCTGCGCAATCAGAAGGTTAGTTCCTCCTGATTTTCCAAAAGGAATGCCAGCGGTTATGACGATTTTATCGCCCTTCCCCGCCATTTTATATTTTACGGAAAGTTTTTTGGCTTCGCTGATAACACTTGATAATCCGTCAAATTTTTTCATTAATCGCGGATGGCAGCCAAAATTCAGAGCTAATTGGCTGAAAGTTTTCCGGTTTGAAGTCAAAGCTAAAATCGGTTGTTGAGGACGATAGCGGGAAATCATTTTAGAAGTGAAACCGCTTTCCGTTAAAGCGACAATCGCTTTTGCGCCAATATTATGCGCGACATTGACAACGGCAAAACTGATGGAATCGGCGACATTTTTTTCTTTCAGGCGGTGGCGGTTTAAAATTTCTTCATAATTTAATTTTTTTTCGGTATAACCGACAATGCGGGCCATTGTTTCAACGGCTTTGACAGGATATCGGCCGAGAGTCGTTTCTTCAGAAAGCATCACTGCGTCCGCGCCGTCCAAAACAGCGTTGGCAATATCATTGACTTCAGCTCTAGTGGGCAAAGAATTTCTAATCATTGATTCCAGCATTTGAGTGGCAATTATCACCGGCTTGCCGGTAGCATTGGATTTTTTAATAATCATTTTTTGCAAAATCGGTACCTGTTCCATCGGGACTTCCACAGCCAAATCGCCGCGAGCCACCAAAACAGCGTCAGCAGCTTCAATAATGCCGTCTATATTTTTAATGGCGTCCTGAATTTCTATTTTGGCGATTATTTTGATGTTCGCGTTGTGTTTTTTGATTATATTCTTAAGTTCCAAAATATCTTTGGCGCTTTTTACAAAAGAAATCGCCATAAAATCGACTTTGTGTTTGATGCCGAAAAGCGCGTCTTTTTTGTCTTTCGTTGTCAAAGAACCGATACTCAACGAAGCGCCGGGAAAATTAACACCCCTCCTCCCTTTAATTTCTCCGCCGATAATAATACGGCAATGGATATCGTTGCCACTGATTTTTTCCGTCAATAATTCATTTTTCCCGTCATTGAGCATTATTTTCGCGCCTTTTTTGATTTCTTTCGGCAAACGGTTGTAATTAATAAAAACTTTTTTCTCGTTGCCGACGCATTTTTTGGTTGTTAACGTAAAAATCTGGCCCTCTTTCAAAACAATGCTTTCTTTATAAAAATCCCCTATTCTGATTTTCGGGCCGCAAAGGTCCTGAAGAACAGCAATCGGTTTTTCAAATTTTTTTCCGGCTTCGCGGGCAAGTTTTATTCTTTTTAAATGTTCGCCGTAATTGCCGTGCGAAAAATTAAGCCGGATAACATTCATTCCGGCTTTTATCATTTTCTCCATCGTTTTCTGATTTTCACTAACTGGGCCAATAGTGGCGACTATTTTTGTTTTTTTAAACATACTTCGAATTATCCAGCTTAAGGGTATTTAAATTGTTTTTCAAGGTTTTTAAAAATTTCATTATCCGTGTCTAACAACCATCACATCCCCATCTTGAACCTCATATTCTTTGCCCTCTAAGCGCAACCAGCTTTTTTGTTTGGCGGAATTCCACGAGCTGGCTTCCAATAATTTTTGCCAATTGATGACTTCCGCACGGATGAATTTTTTCTCGAAATCGCTGTGGATTTCACCCGCGGCTTGAGGCGCTTTTAAGTTTTTTTTGATTGTCCAGGCGCGCGTTTCATCTTCGCCGGTGGTGAAAAAACTTATTAAACCCAAAATCTCATACGCTTTTTTAATAAGTTCATCTATATCTCGCGCGTTTGCCAAATCAATCACTAGATAATCGGCATTCAAATATTTTATTTTTTCTTTCAATATATCGCTAACATCGGTTTCTCTGCCGTTCAAGAGATATATTTGGCGTTTTGATGTGAGTAAATTCAATTCTTTGACAATCGGCTGGCCGGTTATTTCTTCTCCCGAATTCATAGCTAAAGCATTCCTTTCCAGCCCTTCTTTGATTTTTTTTAAAATCTCCAAATCTTTGATTTTTTGCTTGTCACCGGTTCTGGCTTCACCATCCAATTTAGATAATCTCTTTTCAACGGTTTCCAAATCTTTCAGAATAAGTTCGGTATTTATAATCTCCAAATCTCTTATTGGGTCTATTTTTTGTTCAACATGAATAATTTCTTCGTTTTCAAATACTCTGACAACTTCAACAATCGCGTTTACTTCGCGGATATGTGACAAAAATTGATTTCCCAATCCTTCGCCTTTATTGGCGCCTTTGACTAATCCGGCGATATCGTAAAATTCCACGACTGCGGGAATGGTTTTTTTCGAATTACTTAATTTGGTTAATTTTTCCAGCCGTTCATCCGGCACCGCCACCACGCCCACATTTGGGTCAATTGTGGCAAAAGGATAATTGGCGATATTAACTTCCTGTTTGGTTAAAATTTTAAAAAGAGTGGATTTGCCGACATTGGGCAAACCGACAATTCCAATGGATAGTTTCATGTTTCTATTTTTATTTATTTGCGTTAAAATATCAACAATGGCGGAACGGATTAATTTTGAATCTCAAAAAGAAAATTTTTTGTCGTCTCTCCCCGAAGAATTAAGGGAACGATGGGAAGACGCTTCCCTGGAAGATATTGAGAAAGTGATTGAAACCAGAAAAGAACTGGGGTATGAAATAATAAAAGGATATCATGTATCCGATAAAGATTTGCCGGTTGGTTCTTATTTAATCCCCGGCCCCGAGGCAGAAGGAAAATTATTTTACAGCGAAGACATTAAAAATTTATACGGCCGGCATGGAGGCGGTTTTATTTATATCATTGAGGGAGGGCCGGATAATCTCGCTATCGATAAAAATCTTGGCTGGAAAGTTTATAAAGGAAAGGCGAAAATCGTGGATAAGATTCCGATTATTTCCAAAAATCTTGAAAAGCTTGGCGCTCAATTCGCCAAATGCGAATATCGCTGATGGGTCTGTCGGCAGGCGGGTTAATATTTTCCCAATCCGGTTTTTAATTCTTTTATTATTTCTTCCGGCAGCGGTTCGCCCGGTTTGGTCCTACCCGGATAACGCCACGCGGAAATTATTTTTCGACGGGTTTTGGCCTCCTGAATCATCACCCAGAGTTCGTGCTGATTTTTATTGCCAAACGGCTGCATTATGGCGATTGTTTTTGGCGCAATTCCTTCTTCTATTCTTTTCGGCAAATTCAAAATCCTCTTTATTCTTTGTTCCGACAATCTATAAAAACGCATTTTCCCGCGTGCGTGATTGGTCCAGAACAATGTTTTTGGTTTTTTAATGAATTTCATTGTATAATTATATCATAAGAATGTCCAAATCTTCCTCTATAATTCAATACGGACTTTTGGGGCTAATTGTCGCCGCGGCTTTTATTTTAATGTTCAATGCTTCGCTGAAAGAATCGGCGACAATGGACGAATTAGCCCATATTCCTTCCGGCTATGGTTATGTCAAATATCTTGATTATCGCCTGAATCCCGAACATCCGCCGCTGATAAAAGCGCTCGCCGCTTTCCCGCTGCTTTTTCAAAAATTGAATTTTCCGGTTCAAAATCGTTATTGGCAAAAAGATGTCAATGGGCAATGGGCTGTTGGCGCGCAATTTTTGTATGAATCGGGAAATAACGCCGATGAAATAATTCAATGGTCGCGGCTCGGACCCATGCTTTTGACGCTGTTACTCGCGATTTTTATTTATATCTGGTCAAAAGAGTTGATTGGCCGCTGGTGGGCGTTTCTGCCGACGTTTTTATTCGTCTTTTCTCCAACGGTTTTGGCTCACGGCCACTATGTTACCACCGATATCGGCGCGGCTTTAGGTATTTTTATCGCTCTTTATTACTTTATCAAATTCTTATTTAAAAATTCGCGGAGAAATCTTATTTTAGCGGGGTTGGCATTTGGCGTTGCCCAACTGATGAAATTTTCAGCTGTTTTGCTTATCCCTTTTTTCGTATTTCTCCTCACAGTTTTTTATATTTCCAAAGTTTATCACGATTGGAACGAGACCGCGCCAAAGGCGCGATTAAAGCGATTTTCTTTCCGCGCCGTCCGCTATGTCAAAAATTTATTTCTTATTTTTTTAATCGGTTATCTTTTGGTTTATGCCGCTTATTTCGTTTTTACCATTAATTATCCGATTGAAAAACAAAAATCCGATACGGAATTTATTTTAAGTTCTTTCAGTGTTGAACAGCTGGCGGAAATTAATGTTTGGATGAGCGGCAATAAAATTTTAAGGCCTTTTGCCGAATACCTGCTCGGAGTTTTAATGGTGGCGCAACGTTCCGGCGGCGGCAATACCGGTTATTTTATGGGAGAAGTCTCCGCCAGCGGCTGGTGGTATTATTTCCCCGCAGTCTTTATTTTAAAAGAGCCCCTTCCATCGTTAATTCTAATAGGATTGGCTCTTTTATTGAGCATTTGGCAAATCTTAAAATCTAAAAGCTATAAGCTAAAAGCCGTTATTAATTATCTCGGTCTTCATTTTGCCGAATTTTCAATGATTTCTTTTGTGGTTTTTTACTGGGCTTACAGCATAAAAAGCCCGCTGAATATCGGTATTCGCCATATTTTACCGACAATTCCTTTCATTTATATTCTTATCGCTTCAGCGTTCAAAAAATGGATAAACAGCGGCGCGACGGTTATAAAAAGTTTGCTGGTCGCCGTTTTGATAATTTGGTATGTTGGAGAAACTATCTTTGTTGCCCCTAATTATCTTTCTTATTTTAATGAAATCGGCGGAGGGACTAAAAACGGCTATCAATATGTCGTTGATTCCAATTATGACTGGGGACAAGACCTTAAAAGATTAAAAGATTGGACAGATAAAAACTTGCCTGCCGGCAGACAAATTGCGGTTGATTATTTCGGCGGCGGCAATCCTAAATATTATTTAGGAGATAAAGTCGAATATTGGCAGTCAGCTAAAGGCAACCCGAAATACGAGGGCATCGATTGGTTTGCAATATCAATAAATAATTTACAAGGCGCTTTGGGACAACTTCACCCGGGTCAATCGCGCAATCCGGAAGATGAATATGGATGGCTTAAAGAATTTCGCAACCCATATCAACCGGATGCTAAAGCCGGAACGTCAATATTTATTTATAAATTATAAAGAATTTGTTATTTAGACGTAAGAATTCATGGCGTTGTTTACATTTTCCAGCAGATTGCCTTTCAGAACCAGAATATTTTTGTTCCAGCGACAAAAATTTCTTCCCCCTCGGCGCGCTGGCTCCGACTATTGATATATCTGCAACGCTAGGAAATCTTATAGTTTAGAATTTATTTAAATCTATAGTACGCCCTATTTTCCACCCTTAAGTCAATATATTCAATTTTCTTTAAATCCTGATTTTTAAAAGATTGAAGCGCTGATAATCCGAAATCGGGATCAATTCTTATATTAAAATAAATTTTCGGCGATAATTCGGTTTGGACTTCGTAAAGAGCCAAGTCAAGACGAAAAGTTTTTGAATTAAAATCCGCTTTTTCAAGCAATTCAAAAATTTTTAAAAGGTTTTTAAATAAACTTTCGTCAAGAATCCGGCCGCCAAGCGATAATTCCCCTTGGGACGAATCGATTATTTTATAAATTATTTCTCCTTCAACTCTCGGTGCTTTCTCAAAAACTATCCCGTTTTTGTCAAACCACCAGCAATTCATTGCGAATTCTTCTTGAGGGCACCAAATGCCGAATTTTTCTCTTTCTTCAAATTCAATATTTATCTCTCTGTGAAAATAATCTTTTTTTATTTTAAGCCGGAGAATTTGCGGATAATTTTTCGGGAAAAAATCCGTTTTGTTTTTCCATATCAAGATATTGTCGGCGCCTAAAAAAAACGCAATTTTTGATTGTTCATAAAAAAAAATTTTGATGTCTTCAATCAATTTCCCGCTAATTTCAGACTCCGACGGCGTTATATTGATATTTTTTATTCTGAAAGCAGATGAATAAACGACTAAATAGCCGATGCCGCCCGCTAAAAATAAAAAAACGGAAAACACCAAATAAATTTTCAGTTTTAAGAACCGTCTTTTTCTTTGACGTTGTTTTTCATCGGAATAATAAAGGTTCATATTATTCCTTAGCCGATTTTTTCAAATTTTAAGTACTGTTGAATCGCTTGAGGGACAAAAATAGAACCGTCTTCTTGCTGATAATTTTCGATAATGGCGATTAAAATCCGGCCGATAGCAAAAGCGGTGCCATTGAGAATGTGGATATGCTCTGACTTTTGGCTTCTATATTTAATATTTAATCTTCTGGACTGAAAATCAGTGGTATTGGAAATGGAATGGGTTTCACGGTAAGTATTTTGTCCCGGCATCCAAGATTCAATATCGTAGGTAATAGCCGAGGGGCGAGAAAGATCGCCACTGCAAAGCTGAATCACCCGATATGGAATTTTCAGTTTTTGCATTAAATTTTCCGCCATTTTCAATAAAAATTCCAATTCCTGGCCGGATTTTTCCGGCTCCGCAAAACTAATCATTTCCGCCTTATCGAATTGATGAACCCTTAAAATTCCTTTTGTGTCTTTGCCGTAAGAACCGGCTTCGCGGCGGAAACAGCTGGAAAAACCGATATATCTTCTCGGTAATTCTTTTTCGTCAAAAATTTCGTTGGAATGCATCGGAATGATTGATTGTTCGGCGGTGCCGACAAGATACAATCCATCTTTCTCAAAAAAATAACGCTCTTCTTTGTCCGCCGCTGAATCTATATAGCCCAAACTTTTCATTATTTCTTCTTTAATCATTACTGGCGGGACAATAGGAATAAATCCTTCTGATGTCAGATTGTCAAAAACTAATCTTAAAAGGGCAAATTCCAAAAGAGCCGCTTGATTCTTCAAATAGCCGAAACGGCTACCGGAAACCCTGGCAGCCCGTTCAATATCAATCAAATCCAATTTTTCGGCAAGCTCAAGATAATCTTTTGGCTTAAAATTAAATTTCGGCTTTTCGCCGACTTCGCGGATTACAATATTATCTTTTTCGTTTTTGCCGATCGGCACATTTTCTAACGGCAAATTCGGCAATTGTTCAAGAATTTCCTGCCGTTGGGCTTCAACTTGTTTTAAATTGTCCTCCGTTTCTTGAATTTTATTTTTTATTTTTTTCGCTTCTTCGGCGTTTTCTTTGCCAAATTTTTTCTGGCCGGCGCGCAAATTGTCTATTTCCCCGACTGATTCCCGCCAATTCTTGTCTAAAATCAAAAAATCATCAATCAATTTCGGATTGATGTTTTTGGAAATAACGCCCTTTTTAACCAATTCCGGATTGCTTCTGATTAAATTAATATCAAGCATATTACGGACAAGAAACGGTTGAGGTGGTAAAACTGCCGCCGTTAGAAATCGTTATTTTATAACAAGTGCCGCCCGGAGAACGCAAAATTAAGCCACCGTTGATCGATACATCTCCAGAAAAATAAGCGTTTCTCCAGCGAGTGCTTGGAGAATAGCCAAAATCATAAATACCGTCGCTGCCCGGCAAAAGATTGGAATCAAAAGTCGCCGCCGAAACCCGGGCAATCGCCGAACGCAGCGATCTTTGAATTCGCGAATTGGGATTGGAAGAATTGTAGGTCAGTTGAATATCAACGGAAACGGTGTCATGTCCAGGATATTGAACAAACTTGGAAAATTCCAGCTTGTCGGCTACTACCCGATTATTGGTTAAAACGCTGATTTTTTGATTTTGTCCGATTCCTTCGGACATTTTAATAGTACCCGAGTCGTTCCAAATAATAATCGGGTCCCTGTCGGTTGAAGGATTAAAGCCGGAATCTTTCACCCTCAAAACCAATCTTGAATGGACTGTCCCCAATGAAGCGTCGTTGCTGATATCGTTTGAGACATCGTTGACTATAACAGCTGAAGATTCTCTCACCAACCGGGAAATTGTTTGCATTACGAAATTAAGCTGACCGGTTACTTCCATTGATGACGATTCTGTCTGCTGAACCCTCAAAACAGCGGTTAAAATGCCTATCATCAATCCCGAAGCGACGGCAAAAATAGAGATATAAATGAGAATTTCTATTAAGGTAAAAGCTTTTTTCATTTTGGTCTTAATGTCGGAAAGATAATAATTTCTTTTATATTATAACTTTTAGCAACCAGCGCGGCAAGGCGGTCGATGCCGATGCCCAGACCCGCGGCTGGCGGCATGCCGTACTCCAAGGCTTCCAAAAAATCTTTATCAAAGCGCGGGGCTTCCGCATCGCCGGCCCGATACATTTTTTCCTGTTCTTCCATTCTTTTTCGCTGCTCGACCGGGTCGTTCAATTCCGAAAAGCCGTTGATTATCTCCGTGCCGTTGACAATAAGCTGAAATCTTTCAGTAAAATCTGGGTCATCGACGCAAGATTTTGCCAAAGGCGAAATTGATTTTGGATAATGAGTAACGAAAGTCGGTTTGATGATTTTCGACCGGATTTCTTTTTTGAAAATTTCGTCCATCCCTTCGGTTTTAATTTTTTTAAAATCAAGCTTGGCGTATTTTTTGAAAGAATCCGCGTAAGAAATTTTTTCCCATCTGCCGGGAATGAATTTTTTTAATAATTTTTCGGTGAATTTCATCAAATCTTCCCAATTCTGATAAGCCCAATAAAGCTCCAGCATTGTGAATTCGGGATTATGGTCGCGGTCAATGCCTTCATTTCTGAAAACCCGTCCGATTTCAAATATTTTTTCAAAGCCGGCAACCAACAATCTTTTAAGATAAAGTTCCGGAGCAATTCGCAAATAAAAATCGGTATTCAAAGCATTATGATGAGTGACAAACGGCCTGGCTTTGGCGCCGCCGGGAATCGGCTGGAGCATCGGCGTTTCCACTTCGATGAAATTTTCTCCGGCTAATTTTTCCCGCAAATATTGAATAACTTCGGAACGTTTTAAAATATTCTCTTTAATTTCTGGATTCAGAATAATATCCAGATAACGCTTCCGGAAACGTTCTTCAGCGTCTTTTAAGCCGTGCCACTGGCTCGGCAACGGCCTTAAGCTTTTAACGATAATCTGAACGGATTTTGCTTCAATGCTTTTTTCGCCGGCTTTAGTTTTAAAAAGCAAACCGTTGACGGCGATAAAATCGCCAATATCCAAATTTTGCTTTAAGACTTTGAAATTCCGAAGATTGTCTTTTTTAAGAACGCTTTGGATTCTTCCGCTTTCGTCGGAAATATCGGCAAAAAGCAAATTCCCCTGGTCGCGCAAACCGATTATTCGGCCGGTCTCAAAAATTTGTTTTTTAGCGCGGCTTAATGAATCAAAATTTTTAATCGCCTCGGCTATTGAAAACGTTCGCTTAATTCTGGCGGGGTAAGGATTGACACCGGCTTCAACCAGATTATTGAGTTTTTTTCGCCTTTCTTTAATGATATCGTCCAACATAACAATAAAAAAATTACTCTATTTTTATTATTTTATATTCGGCTCTGCCTTTTGGCGCGGTGACTTCGATAATATCTCCTACTTTTTTGCCCAAAAAAGCGCGGCCCAAAGGCGATTCGTTAGAAATCAAATTGGCTTCGGGGCGGGCTTCGTCCGAACCGACAATAGTGTATTTCAAAATCTGATTATTTTTTTTCAATTCAACGCTTGAACCAATCTGTACTGAGTCTCTAGCCGATGATTTCTTGATGATAGCGGCATTTCTTAGAACATTTTCTATTTCAATAATCCGGCTTTCGACACGAGCCTGTTCGTCTTTAGCCGACGAATATTCAGAGTTTTCCGACAAATCGCCGTATTCTTTGGCGCGTTTAAGCCGTTCGGAAATTTCCTGTCTTGCTTCTTTTTTAAGCCGTTCAAGTTCGATTTTCAATTCTTCAAGACGTTCTTTGGTTAAATAATACTTTATCATATTTATTTTAGATTGTATTTATTCATTATCAGCCACAGTTTGATTTTCACCACTTCCCATAAAACCTGAAAATAATCAGTGGCTTTGACTTTGGAGCCGGCTTTATCAACCCAAGTCGCCGGCACTTCCTTGATTTTATACCCCATTTTTTTCGCCAAAGCCAAAATTTCAACGTCAAATCCAAATTGATTAATTTTAATCAAAGGGAAAATCCGTTCGGCCGCTTCTTTTGTAAACGCCTTAAATCCGCATTGAGTATCCCAAATACCGGGCAAAAGAAGCGTTTGAATGAATAAATTCCCGAGATTACCCATCAATCTTTTATACCACGGCTGAGGCGGAATAAGCTGGGCGCCTTTAATATCTCGCGAAGCAATTACCGCTTGATAGTCCTTGTTTAAATATGGAATCATTTTCCCGAATTGGTCTATTGAAGTGGAATTATCCGCGTCGGTGAATAATCTGATTTCCCCTTTGGCCTCAAGCATGCCGTGTTTAACCGCTCCGCCTTTGCCGATGTTTTTTTGACGGATTACCCGCAGATTTTTTATTAAATGAGAAAATCTGCCGGCAATATCATAAGTGGCGTCTTTTGAGCCATCGTCAACCACAATTATCTCGTAAGAATAATCGACTTTGGAAAGATGTTTATCAATGTCAATTAAAGTCAACGGCAGGCGCTTGGCTTCATTGTAGGCGGGAATGATGACCGAAAGATAAGGTTTCATGCAAAATTTTGATTTAATATGTCAATATTTTGGGGCCGGCAATGGTAATCGCGACAGTATGTTCAAAATGAGCTGATAAAGAATTATCGGCGGTTGCCCAACTTTCATCCGGCCGCTGGATTATTTTTTCCGAGCCAATTGAAAGCATCGGTTCGATTGCCAAAACCATCCCCGGTTTCAAAAGCATTCCTTCTCCGCGTTTGCCGAAGTTATAAACTGTCGGCTCTTCGTGAAGTTTAATTCCGATGCCATGGCCGGTCAAGCCTTTAACGATTTTGAAGCCATATTTTTTAGCCGTTGCATTAATGACAAAACCGATATTGCCCAAATGATTTCCCGGCTTAGCGGTTTTAATCGCTTTATCCAAAGCTTCCTTGGTCGCTTTGATTAAAAGAGCGGCAATTCTGGAAATATCCCCTATTCCCATAGTCAGAGCCGCGTCAGAATAAAAACCTTGATATTTTACGCCAAAATCAAGCTTTAAGAGATCGCCGTTTTTTAATTTATATTCATTCGGAATTCCATGGACAACCACTTCGTTAATTGAAGCGCAAATCGAAGCGCGATACGGATGTTTGGCGCCTGACGGCCGATAACCCAAAAAAGCCGGTTCAGCTCCGGCTTCTTTAATAAGTCCAAAAGCTAAACTGTCAAGATATTTCAAATTGACCCCGACTTTTGCCTCTCCGGAGACCGTTTGAAAAACTTTTCCCAAAATTTTTCCGGAAGCTGAAATTTTTTCGATTTCTTCCGGAGATTTCAACTTAATCATCAATGTTTAATTTTCTCGCTATATTTTGATGAATTTTATACGGTAATGGAGCAGCGCCTATATTCATCACTTTATATTTTCTTCTCTTAAATTCTTTAATTATCGGTTGGGTTCGTTTTTTGTATTCTTTTAATCTTGTTTTTATTATTTCCGGCTTGTCGAGCGTTCGCGTCCGCAAATTCCCGCCGCAGAAAGGACAATTTTTAAAATTAGAAATTGAAGATTTAAAATTTATAATGGGCGCGCCGCAGATTGAACAAATCAAACGATGGCTGTTTCTTTTAATCGATTCTTTTTCCGAAATATTCAGCTTAAAAATAAAAACTTTTTTCTGACCGTAAAGTTCTTTTAATATATCAATTACCCCTGTTTGTTTTTTATCTCCAAAAGCCTCATAAAAAGTTCTTGGAGAGCCGCTGAAAATAATATTGGACTCAGTCAATTTTCGGATTTTTTCGCTTACAATTTTCAAAACCCAAAAAGGAGTGTTTAAAAATCCGGCGTCAAACAACTTTTTTTCGCGTTGGATGATTTTATTATTTTTATTAGCCGGATCATGAACAACTTGTTCAATATATTTTCCGGTGTCAAAATGAATGAGTCCCAGTTTATCCGCCAATAATTTTGCCTGTGTTCCTTTACCGGAACCCGGCGAACCCATGACGAGTATGGCTTTTTTATTCAAATCCTTCATATTCTCTCATTACCAATTGAGAGTTAACTTGCTGCATTATTTCAAGCGCCACGGAAACGACGATTAAAAGCGCCGTTCCGCCAATGGTCAGAAATTTTATGCCGGTTACAATTTGAATCAAACTCGGCAAAACCGCTATTAATCCCAAAAAAAGCGCTCCGGACAAAGTCAGTCGGCTGATGATTTTTGACAAAGCAATCGTCGTCGATTCTCCGGGACGGATGCCGGCGATGAATCCTCCGGCAGTCTGAAGATTTTTGGAAATTTCTTTTGGGTCGAAAGTAACGGCCGTATAGAAATAAGTGAAAACCACCACTAAAACAAAATAGAGCAAAGCGTAAATATATTGATTATTGAAAAATTTGGAGACTAATTCGTTGAATTTCAGCGACAAATCGGAGGAAATCACCGAAGAAATCTGGGCGGCAAATTGCGGAAAAAGCAGAATAGAAATGGCAAAAATAATCGGAATAACGCCGGCTTGATTGACTTTTAACGGCAGATAACTTTGCGCGCCGCCGTACATTTTCATTCCCCTGACCCTTTTAGCGTAAGCAATCGGTATTTTCCTTTCGCCCTCCTGAATAAAGACGACGCCGGCAATCACTAAAATCGCCACAATAACAAAAGCGATATAAGTCGGCATCATGGACGGATCGTAAGAAACGACGATATTTTTAATAGTGACGGGCAATTGGCTGACGATGCCGGCAAAAATAATTAAAGAAATGCCGTTGCCGATTTTCTGTTCGCTTATCAATTCTCCTATCCACAGCAAAATCATCGAGCCGGCGGTAATCAGGACAACATTTCTTATGATTTCAAACAATTCAAGAGGAGAAACAACTCCTTGGGACATTAATAAATTCAAGAAACCGTAACTTTGGAGAGCGGCTAAAGGCACGGTCAAATAGCGGGAATAACGGTTGAATTTCGCCCGGCCAGCCGCTCCTTCTTCGTAATACATTTCTTTCAGGGCGGGAAAAATCATCGTTAAAAGCTGCATTATAATAGTGGCGGTAATATAAGGAGCGACGCCAAGCATCGCAATTGAAAGATTCTCCAGGGCGCCGCCCGAAAATATGCTTAAAAATCCGAAAAGTTGGTTGGAACCGAAAAAATCTCTGAGCCTAGCCGCGTTAATATCGGGAATCGGAACGGCCGAAAAAGCCCTGAAACAAAACAATAAAAAAGCGACAACGAGAATTTTATTGCGTAAATCTTTGATTTTAAAAAGTTGAAGAATTTTATTCATGGCAGGATTTTGCCGCCGGCAGCTTCAATCTTTTTTTTAGCGCTTTCCGAAATTCCCAATTTTTCCACCCGAAAGGATTTATTAACCTCTCCTTTACCCAATATTTTTACCCTTTTATCGGACTTCCTGATAAAGCCGGCCTCTAAAAGAGATTCTTTGCTTATTATATCTCCTTTAATTTTTTTTTCTAAATCGCCGACGTTAACAACCGCCGGTTTTGATTCCAACGGCTTGTTTTTAAAACCCCGTAATTTCGGCAAACGCTGAATTAAATCTCTTTCCGCCGGCCTGATTCGATGGCCGGAACGGGATTTCTGCCCCTTGGTGCCACGGCCCGAAGTGGTGCCGCGCTTTCCACCGCGACCGACCCGTTTTTTATTTCTGTTTTTATGTAACGGTTTTAATTGATGTAATTGCATATGGTCAAATTTTTATTTTTTTAAGCGCTTCTAAAGTCGCCAAAGCGTTCGTCAATTTATTTTTTGTGCCTCCCAGACACTTGGCTGTCGCGTCCCTGACGCCGGCCAAAAGAAGAACCGTTCTGGCCGAACCGCCGGCTTTCAGGCCGTGTCCGCTTTTGGCGGGTTTTATCAAAATCCGAGCGGCGGAAAATTTGGCGTCAACTTCATGAGGAATGGTTTTATTTTTCAGTTTTATTTCAATCAAATTTTTTTTGGCGCTTGTTTTGGCCTTATCAACGGATTGAGCCACATCCAATCCTTTGCCCACGCCGATGCCGATGCGGCCTTTTTCATTGCCGATAACGACAGTGGCGCGAAAACGCATGCGTTTGCCGCCGGCCATTACCCGTGTGACGCGCCTTAAATCCAAAACTTTTTCTTTAAATTCGCTTTGTTTCTGTTGCATAATAAGTTTACAACTTCAATCCTCCCTTTCTGGCCCCCTCGGCAATTGCTTTTACTCGACCGTGATATTTATAAAAACTTCTGTCAAAAACCGCTTTCTCAATGCCTTTTTCAACGGCTTTCTTGGCAATTAATTCTCCTAATTGCTCGGCCAAAACCGTTCTTTTATCTTTCTTCTTTAATTCCCGCGTTGAGGCGCTTGCTAGGGTGTTGCCTTTCTCGTCGTCTATCAGCTGAATACAAGTATAACGATTGCCGCGGAAAACCGAAAGTCGCGGCTTGCTGGCAGTGCCGAAAATTTTTGCTCGCGTCCGCATTTTTCTGCTTATTCTTTTTTGATTTAATAATTTTCTTTTATTCATAATTATTTGGCTGTTGCCGCCGCCTTTTTGCCCTCTTTCCTTCTGATGATTTCTCCCCGATATTTAATTCCTTTACCCTTGTACGGTTCGGGTTTTTTCAGAGACCTGATCTCCGCGGCTGTTTTTCCGACCAATGCCTTATCAATGCCGGAAACTTTTATGATATTTTTTTCAACCGAGATTTTTATTCCTTCCGGCGGAATAAATTTTACCGGATGGGAAAAACCGATATTAAACGTTAAATTGTTCCCTTCCGCCGAAACTTTATACCCCACTCCTTCTATTTCCAATATTTTGGAAAAACCGTCTTTTACTCCTATAATAGCATTCTGAGCCAAAGCTCTTGTCGTCCCCCAATTGGCTTTTGCCTGCCGAGAATCATTTACAACATCAAAAGAAAGCGTGTTATCTTTCAATTCCGCTTTTATAAAAGGTAAAATCTCAACTCTTAAGGAACCGTTTTTTCCCTTAAATTCCAAGACATTGCCATGAATTTTTATTTCAACCTCTTGCGGTATATTTATCGGTTTTTTGCCTATTTTGCTCATATTTTACCAGATTTCAAATAACATCTCTCCGCCGACTTTTTCTTTTTTTGCCTCTTTATTGGTTAAAACTCCTTTCGGCGTTGAAACCACCGACATTCCATAACCGCGTTTGACCGGCTTTATTTTTTCATATCCGACATAAATCCGACGGGAAGGCTTGCTGATAAATTTCATCCCGTTAATTGCTCCCTTGCCGTCAATATATTTCAACTTAACATCCAAAATCCGTTTTACACCCCGCCCTTTTTTTTCAAAACCGTCTATATAATTATTGGCGCTTAAAATTTTAACAATCGCTTCGTCAATTTTTGAAAAAACGGCCTTGATATTTTCTTTTTTACCCATTTGAGCGTTTTTAATTTTAGTCAGAAGATTAATATACATAATTATTACCAGCTTGCTTTTTTTACTCCCGGTATTTGACCCCGGGAAGCCATTTCCCTGAAACAAATTCGGCAAAGACCGAAGTCCCTAAGGAATCCTCTTTTCCGACCGCATTTAAAACATCGACGGACTGTCCGGCTCGGATATTTCGGTTTTTTTTGAGCTCTCGCGATTACTGATTGTTTAGCCATGTTTTTTAAACGGTATTCCCAATAATTTATATAATTCTATCGCCTCTTCTTTTGTTCCGGCATTACTTACAATATTGATTTCCAATCCAAAATCAACTTTTGAAGTTTCAATATTGATTTCCGGAAACACAACATGTTCTTTAAAGCCGACCGTTAAATTTCCTTTTTCATCAACGCTTTTTAAATCGATTCCTCTAAAATCTTTAACGCGGGGAAAAACTATATTTATCAATTTTTCCAAAAAATCGCGCATTCTCCGACGTCGAAGCGTTATTTTTAAACCAACAATTTGCCCTTTCCTGATTTTAAAGCCAGCAATGGATTTTTTGGCCGGCGTCGGGGCCGGTTTTTGGCCGGTGATTGAAGTTAAATCTTTTATTATTTCGGGCAAGAGTTTTTCTTCAAAATTCGGCTGCTGACTTAATCTTCCTATTCCGATATTAACCACGATTTTCTCCAATCTTGGAGCTATCAGGTCATTTTTATAACCGAATTTTTCTTTCATTTTTGGCAAAACTTCCTTATGGTATTTGTTTATTGTCGCAATCATAATTTATATTTTTGCTCCGCATTTTTTGCAAACTCTTGACTTTTGTTCACCCTCAAAACGATATCCGATTCTTGCGGCTTTGCCGCAAGACGAACAAACCAGCATAACATTGGAAGCGTCAATTGGTTTTGGCACCAGAATCGTCTGGCCTTTTTCTCCTTGAGTTTTCGGCCGGACATGTTTCTTGTATAAATTTAATCCTTCAACGATGATTTTTCTTTCTTCCGGCAAAACTTTTAAAATTTTTCCCGTCTTTCCCCTGTCTTTCCCGACAATCATTTTTATTGTGTCGTTTTTATGAATTTTCATACTATTTCTTCCGCTGTTGTCACTATTTTTTCAAACCCCTTTTCTTTCAATTCTCTTGGAATTGGACCGAAAATCCTCGTGGCTCGCGGTTCATTCTTGTCATCAATCAAAACAGCCGCATTTTCATCGAAACGCACAAAAGAACCGTCTTCCCGGCGCAATGATTTTTTTTGCCTCACAATAACCGCTTTGACAATTTCTTTCTTCTTAACTGCTTTGCGCGGCTCGGCCGTTTGAACCGAAGCCACGATAATATCGCCGATTTCGGCGTAACGGCGCCGCGTTCCTCCTAAAACGCGAAAACAACGGATAATTTTAGCTCCGGAATTATCGGCAACTTTTAAAATACTTCTTTCCTGTATCATAAATTATGATTGTTTTTATTTTCTATTTTTCCGATTATCTTCCACCTCTTCTCCTTAGAAAGCGGTTTTGTTTCTTCGATGATTACCCCTTCTCCGATTTTATATTCGTTATTTTCGTCGTGGACTTTGAATTTTTTTGTCGCCTTATAATATTTCTTATAAAGCGGATGTTTTTTGAGGCGCGTTATTGCCACGACGCGGGTTTTATTCATTTTGTCCGAAACAATTATTCCTTGCAGTTTTCTTTTCATTGCTTATTTATTATCGTTAATATTCTCGCTATCGCCCTTTTTGTTTCTTTTATTTCTCTGATATTCTTCACTTTTCCTTGAAATAAATCAAATTTTAATTGCCTTAACCGTTCATAATAATCGGCTAGATTTTTTTGAAGTTCCGACAGCGGTTTATTTTTAAATTGTTGAAATTCTTTGCGTTTCATTTATTTTATGATAATTCTGGTTTTTACCGGCAATTTATGGCCCGCTCTTCTCAGCGCTTCTTTAGCTGTTTCTTTATCAACGCCATCTATCTCGAATAAAATCCTTCCGGCTCTTACCGGGAAAACATAATGGTCAACGCTTCCCTTTCCTCCGCCCATCGTCACTTCCGGCGGCCTTTTTGTCACCGGTTTATCGGGAAATATTCTTATCCAAACCTTGCCGCCTCTCTTGGTAAAATGAGAAATGGCTTTTCTGGCGGCTTCAATCTGTCTTGAATTAATCCAAAAATTGCCCAAAGATTGCAGACCGAAAGAGCCGAAATCCAAATTAATTCCTCTGGTTTCAATTTTGCGTCCCAACGATCTTCCCTTCTGCCATTTTCGATGTTTTACTTTTTTAGGCATCAACATATTATTTATTGAATATATCTCCTTTATAGGCCCAGACTTTTATTCCGATTGTTCCGTAGGTTGTGTAAGCCGTTGCTTGACCATAATCAATGTTGGCCCGCAATGTCTGAAGCGGCAAACGGCCTCTTGACAGTTGTTCCGTTCTGGCAATTTCCGCTCCATCCAATCGACCGGCAACCTTTATTCTCGCTCCTTTGATTTCTTTATTGGCCATTACGGCGTCAATATGTTTCTTGATCGTCCGGCGAAAAGGCATTCTTTTTTCAAAATCCCAGGCGATATTTTGAGCGACAACGGAAGCTGAAATTTCCGAACGCTTCAATTCTTCAATATTCAAATTCAAACTAAATGACTCGGCAACGCTTTTTTTCTTCCTTAATTTGTTCAGGAAGGATTCGATTGCTTTTATCAAATCTTCTATCCCTTTGCCTCCTTTGCCGATTGCCAATCCCGGGCGGCTGACTTTAACGGAGACTTTATATTTGTTTCCCATTCTTTCAATATCGATTTTATCGATGCCGGAAGTTCCTATTTTTTTTTCAATAATTGCTCTAATCAAAACATCCTCTTCCAATAATCGCTGAAAGTTGAATTTTTTTGGAAACCATCGACTGTTCCAATCTTTGATAATTCCCAATCTTAATGAATTTGGCCTGATTTTATGTCCCATAATCTTATTTATACCGATTTTCTTCTGAAAATTCTTCTCATAAATCCCTGAGCTTGCGGTTTCGCTTCTTTTTTGATTTCTTCGATTTTCTGTTTTTGTTCGGCTTTCTCTTTTTTGATTTTTTCAGCTTCTCTCTTTTTGATTTTTTCCGGTTTTACGATTTTAAATCTTGTTTCTTTTGATTTTTCCGATTCTCCCAAAATCAAAGTGATATGGCTGGTTTTTTTCTGAATTGGCGTTGCCCGACCCTGCGCTCTTGGCATAAATCTTTTAAGCATCGGTCCTTGGTCGACAAATATGCTTTTGACAAATAAATTATTCTCTTTCAAATTTTTTTCTTTGCCAGCCGCAATAGCTGAGCGCAAAAGTTTAAGCAACGGCTCTTTGGCTTTTCTTGGATTTATCAAAAGCTGAGCTTCAGCTTCGGAAATCGACAGTCCTTTCAATAAGTTGGCAACCAACCGCACTTTTCGCGGCGCCATTCTTAAATAATTCAATTGCGCTTTTTGTTCTTTCATATTATTTTATTGCTTCGCCGGCTGTCCTTCCGCCGATTTTTCCAATTCTTTTTGCATTCTTCCTCCATGCCTAATGAATTTTCTTGTCGGAGAAAACTCTCCCAGCCGATGACCTATCATTTCTTCGGCGATTTTCACGGAAATAAAATCTTTGCCGTTATGCACTCCAAAAGTAAAACCGACCATTTCCGGAGAAATTTCCGAATCCCTGGACCAGGTTTTAATAATTTCCTTGCCGCCGGATTTCAATTTTAATATTTTTTTCAACAATTTTTGGTCAATATAAGGACCTTTTTTTGACGACCTACCCATATTATTTGCGTTTTTCGATTATCATTTTATTCGACCACTTCTTTCTGTTTCTCGTTTTTCTTCCTCCAGTGACCTTCCCCCATAAAGTTTTTGGTTTTCTGGTTCCTCTGGGCTGTCTTCCTTCCCCTCCGCCATAAGGATGATCAACCGGATTCATAGCCGTGCCTCTGACCGTAGGTCTTATTCCCAGCCATCTTGAACGGCCGGCTTTGCCGATATTTGTCAAATTCCAATCGGGATTGGAAACTTGTCCCAATGAAGCGAAATTATCCCATTTTATTTTTCTGATTTCTCCGGAAGAAAGTTTCAGGTGAGTCCAGCCGTTTTCCTGCGCCAAAACTTCGCCATAAGAACCGGCTGACCTTGCTAATTGCCCGCCGGTGCCCTTATTCAATTCGACATTGTGGACAAAATAACCGACCGGAATATTTTTGAGCGCTAATCGATTGCTTTCTTTAAGCGGAGCGTTTTCTGAAGTAATAATTTCTTGACCCACCTTCATGTCTTTCGAAGCCAGAACATATCTTCGTTCGCCGTCTTTATAAACAATCAAAGCGATGAAAGCCGTCCTGTATGGGTCATATTCCAGAGTTTCAACGCGACCCGAAATATTTAATTTATCCTGTTTAAAATCAATAAGCCGGTAAAGTTTTTTATTCCCGCCCCCTTGATGACGAGTCGTGATTCTTCCCTGATTATTGCGTCCGCTTTTTGAAGAAATTTTTATGACGAGTTTTTTAAACGGCTCAGCCGCGCTTAAAACGCCGTAATCAACGGTTGTCATTTGCCTTCTTGATGGAGTTGTTGGAGAATATTTCTTCATATTTTATGTCGGCATTACTTCTATTTTATGACCCTTCTTCAATGTTACGACGGCTTTTTTCTTACCCGGAATTCTGCCGATGCTTTTCCCGAAACGTCGAATTTTCCCTTTAATGTTTATGACATTAACTTCAGCCACTTTTACGCCGTAAATTGATTCTATGGCTTTTTTAACCTCCGGCTTATTGGCTTTCCCGTCAACCACAAAAATATATTTCCTTAAGGGTGATAGACTGGCGGCGCGTTCGGTTATCCACGGCTGTTTTATTAAATGCTTTTTTAGTTTTTGTTTAACCGCGTTATTCATGATTATTTGTAATGTTTTTCTATTTCATTGACCGCTTTTTCTTCCAAAATAATATTCTTGTGTCTCAATAAGTCGTAAATATTCAACGAATAAGGGCTTAAGGCATCGGCGTTTTTAATATTGGCAATCAAACGATTTATTGTCTTATTTTCCGGAAGTGAAATCAGCAGCGCGTTTATTTTTCCGCCGACAATATTTTTCAAAATCTGCGCCATTATTTTTGTTTTTTGTTTTGTTTTTTCGAAACTTAAATTATCGATTACTTTCAGTTCATTTTCCCGATTTTTTTTCGAAAGGACGCTGAAAATAGCCAAACGATTCATTTTTTTATTGATTTTTCTGGCGTATATTTTTTCCTTAGTCGGACCAAAAGTCACTCCTCCTCCTTTCCATAAGGGCGAACGGATTGAACCGTGCCGGGCCCGGCCGGTGCCTTTTTGACGCCACGGTTTTTTGCCGCCGCCGGCAACTTCTCCCCGCCCCTTGGTGTGAGCAAGCGATTCCCGGCGATTCGCTAATTGCGCCAAAAGCGCCTGATGAACCAAATCAGAATTCCATTTAACGGCAAAAATCTTTTCGGGCAAATCAATCATTCCCACTTTTTCATTTTTTTGATTGAAAACATCCGTTGTCATATCTTTCTGATTTCCAAAATTGTTTCTTTTGTTCCCGGCACAGCGCCCCTAAGCATCAAAATGTTTTTTTCTCTGTCGATCGTCGCAATTTCCAAATTTTTGACGGTTACCCGTTCGCTTCCCATCCGGCCGGCCATTTTTCTTCCCGGCATAACTCTTTGCGGCGCGGTACTGCCGATTGAACCCGGCGCCCTCAAGCGATTTTTCTGGCCGTGCGTTTGAGGTCCGCCAAAAAAACCATGGCGCTTAACCACTCCCTGAAAACCGCGGCCTTTTGATAAACCGCTAACCTTAACTTTTTCACCTTCCTGAAATTGATTAATATCCAAAATATCGCCAATTTTTAATTCCGAATTTTTAATTCTGAATTCTTTCAGGCATTTAAAATTTCCGAGATTTTTCAAATGGCCGGTGAGCGGTTTGTTTATTTTTTTCTTTGATAAATCAAAGCCGATTTGCGCCGCCTCATAACCGTCTTTCTCTTTTGTTTTAATCTGTGTTACGGTTATCGGGCCGGCTTTAATCATGGTTACCGGAATAACTTTGTCATTTTTCCAAATTTGGCTCATTTTCAATTTTTTGCCGAGAATAAATTTCATTTTTTTAAATTAAAACAGCCAGATTAGCCGGCTGTTTTTTTAATTGGCTAAATCTCTAAAATTAAACTGTTATCCAATAAATATTAACATTATTTATTTGCTCCATAAAGATAGCAGATAACAAAATCTATGTCAACATAAAACGCCCCCGCTTAACGGGGGCGTTTTGCTATTTCATTTTTATCTCAATGTCCACGCCAGCCGGCAAATTCAAACCGCTTAAAGCTTCAATAATTTTCTGGTTGGGGTTCAGAATGTCAATTAATCTTTTATGGACTCTGAGTTCAAATTGCTCGCGGCTGGTTTTGTGAACAAAGGTGGAACGATTGACCGTATAGCGCCTGAATTCGGTCGGCAAAGGAATCGGTCCGATAATTTCGGCGCCGTTTCGAACTGCCGTGTCGATAATCTGTTTGGTTGAATTGTCAATCAAACGATGGTCGTAAGATTTTATTTTCAACCGCAATTTTGATTGTATAGCTTCTTCTTTTTTGGCCATAACAAAGAACTACTCGAATTGTCTTGAAATTATTTTGTTATTTTAATAACCACTCCGGCGCCAACGGTTTTGCCTCCTTCACGGATGGCAAATCTTTGTTTTTCTTCAAGCGCCACGGCGGCGATTAATTTAACCGAGATATTGACTGTGTCGCCAGGCATCACCATCTCCATTCCCTCCGGCAAAATCACTTCGCCGGTGACATCGGTGGTGCGGATATAGAATTGAGGTTTATAGCCCTTAAAGAATGGCGTGTGTCGGCCGCCCTCTTCTTTGGTCAGAACATAAATCTCGGCTTCGAAATCGGTATGAGGAGTGACGCTACCCGGTTTGGCGATAACTTGCCCCCGTTCAACATCTTCTTTTTTAAGGCCCCTTAAAAGAATGCCGACGTTGTCTCCCGCTCTTCCTTCGTCGAGAAGCTTATTGAACATTTCAATGCCGGTTACCACTGTTTTTTGAGTGGGCTTTAAACCGATGATTTCCACTTCTTCATTGACTTTGACTATGCCTCTTTCCGCGCGGCCGGTTACCACCGTGCCTCGGCCTTCAATCGTGAAGATATCTTCAATTGGCATCAAAAACGGCTTGTCGATTTCTCTGACGGGTTCCGGAATATAGTCGTCCAAAGCTTTAATGAGGTCCATAATCGGCTTAACGGCTTCGTCATCGGCTGACTTAGCTTCAAGGGCCTTCAACCCCGAACCGCGGATAATCGGCGTTTCGTCTCCGGGAAAATTATATTTTTTCAAAAGTTCTCTGATTTCGGCTTCCACCAGATCAATCAATTCTTTGTCGTCAACTTGGTCGACTTTGTTGAGGAAAACAACAATTGCCGGCACGCCGACCTGACGAGCCAACAAAATATGTTCGCGGGTCTGGGGCATCGGACCGTCAGCCGCGGAAACCACTAAAATTGCTCCGTCCATCTGGGCGGCTCCGGTAATCATGTTTTTTATGTAGTCCGCGTGTCCCGGCGCGTCAATATGGGCGTAGTGCCTTTTTTCCGACTGATATTCGGAATGATGAAGTGCGATGGTGATGCCCCGGGCTTTTTCTTCCGGCGCGTTGTCGATATCATCAACTGCTTCTTCTTTGTCAATCAGACCCTTTAATTTAAGGACATGAGTGATCGCGGCGGTCAAAGTAGTTTTGCCGTGGTCCACATGACCAATGGTGCCGACATTCAAGTGCGGCTTTGTTCTTTCGAATTTTGCTTTTTCAGCCATAATAAAAAATTATTTTTTGCGACTTTTTAAGTTTATATTAGCGTCCCAATGATTGTCAAGGGGAAAAGTATCAGACAAATTCGATTGCTGCCATTTTCGCTCCGTCATTTTTCCTCGCTTTCATCCCTTTGATAATTCTCAAATATCCTCCTTTTCGTTCTGTATAGCGTGGAGCGATTTGAAAGTATAATTTTTCCGCCGATGGTTTTGACAAACGGGAAAAAAGAATCCGCATGGCTGGCAAATTTTGTTTTTTAGCCAGTGTAACCATTTTTTCGGCGATTGATTTTATTTCTTTGGCTTTCGCTTCCGTGGTTTCCATTTTCTCCCGAAGAATCAAATTATTAAGAAGTCCTTTTATCAAAGCTTTTCGCTGGCCCCTTTTTCTGTGAAATTTTCTGCCTTTTTTAAGGTGTCTCATTTGAGTTTCTTTGTCTTTCTTGTTTTTTTTGCCGGTTTTAATTTTACCGGCGCTTCCGTTTCTTTTACTTCAATTGCCGAAATTTTTTCCAAGTGGTCTTTCAAAACATTGGCGGCTTTATGAATAGCGCTTGAAGGCGTAATGCTGCCGTCGGTTTTAATGGTCAGCCGGAGCCGATTGTAGTCGGTGCGTTCTCCTACACGCATATTCTCCACTTTGAAATTAACGATTCTTAACGGCGTAAAAAAAGCGTCAATGGCGATTGTTCCTATTGGAAACTTTTCGGTTTTTCTGGCTTCCACCGGCACATAACCAAGACCTTTTTCAACCGTCAAATCCATTTCGACTTCAGTGTTTTTGGAAGTGATTGTAAAAATCGGTTGGTCGGAATTGATAACTTCCACTAAAGAATTGGCTTCAATCTCGGCGGCTGTTATTTTCTTTTCCCCTTTCACTTTTAAGCTCAAAACCTGAGGTTCATCGGCATAAAATCTAAATCTGATTTTTTTAAGATTCAAAATTATTTCCACAACATCTTCTTTGACGCCGGGAATAGTGGAAAATTCGTGCTTAACCCCCCTTATTTTCACTTGGGTAATCGCCGCTCCAGGCAATGACGATAACAACGCTCGGCGCAAAGCGTTCCCCAGAGTCAAGCCATAACCGACATACAGCCCCTCAATCTCAAAAACGCCGTCGGTTTCGGTTTCGGAAATTGTTTTGATTTTTACGGTTTCGGATAAATGAGTATATTTCATAATTTATCTTGAGTAATAATCAACGACCAAATTTATATCAAAAGGCATTTCAATATCGAAGGGCAAATTTTTTATTTTCCCTTCAATTTTGTCTTTATCTGTTTCTAGCCATTGGGGCGGTTCATATTTTTTAATAGTATTCGACAATTCTTTAAAAATCAAGATGTTTTTTGAAGAAGGATTTAGAGAAACAACATCTCCGATTTTCAAAAGCGCCGAAGGCGTCCTGACTTTTTTTCCGTTAACAAAAATATGTCCGTGGCTTGCCAATTGGCGGGCCGTAATCCGGTTGGGCGCGAATCCAAGCCTGAAAATTACATTATCGAGCCGAGTTTCCAAAATATTTATTACGGCTGAAACGGCCGAAGCCGCTTTAGCGGCATTCTTGAAAATCGTCCTCATTTGAGATTCATTGACGCCATAACTGATTTTTATTTTCTGTTTTTCCATCAGCTGTTGGCCGTATTCGGAAAGCGTCTTTCGTCTTCTTGATTTTCCATGCATTCCGGGCCTGTACGGTTTCCGTATCATCGCGCATTTTGGACCGCTGCAACGTTCCCCTTTCAGAAAGAGTTTTACTCCCAAGGCGCGCTCTTTTTTTTCTTTGGCTTTAATTAACATGTAATTTTACACTCTTCTGCTTTTTGGCGGTTTCGGACCGTTATGAGGAATCGGCGTAACGTCTTTAATTGAAAGGATATTGAATCCCTGGTTGGCTAAAGATTTAATGGCCATATCTCTGCCGCCGCCTACTCCTTTGACGATTATATCAATATTTTGAAAGTTTATTTTTTTTAATTTTTCGCTGATGGCGGCAACCATTTTGGAAGCCGCGAATGGCGTCGCTTTTTTCGGCCCGGAAAATCCCAAAGAGCCGGCAGAAATCCAAGCTAAAACATTTCCGCTTCTGTCGGTTGCCGTCAACATCGTATTATTGTAAGTGACGCTGATGTAAATCTTACCGATGTCTATTTTTTTCCCCCCCGTTTTAATTCCAGGAGCGGTTGATTTTTTGGCGATAGTTTCTTCCAATTTCGCCCCCTCTTTCAAAAAATCTTCTTCAGTTTTTTGAATAACTTTTTTTTGTCCCATAAAATTAGTTTATTAGTTTATAAAGTTATTTTACTTCAATTCTGTTTTTCTTCTTCCGCTACCGACTGTTTTTCTGACATTGCCGCGCACGGTGCGAGAATTGGTTTTTGTCCGCTGTCCTCTCGCCGGCAATTTCCTCTCGTGCCGCAAACCCCTGTAACAATGAATTTCTTTAAGCCGCTTAATGTTGCTTCTGATAATTTGGCGTAATTCACCTTCAATTTTTTGTCTTTTTTCGATAAATTCCTTTATTTTATTTATTTCTCCCGGAGATAAATCTTTCGCTTTTTTGTTTTCATCAATTCCGGTTGATTCCAATATTTGAACCGCCGAAGCTCGGCCAATGCCGTAAATATAAGTAAGCGCTATTTCAATGCGCTTGTTATCGGGAATATTTATTCCGACTAATCTCATAATTATCCTTGTCTTTGTTTATGCTTCGGATTTTTTTTACAAATCACATAAATCCGGCGTTCGCGCCGGATGATTTTACAATTTTGGCAAATCTTTTTAACCGATGAACGAACTTTCATTATAATCTTCTTGTTATTCTTCCCCTTTTGCCGTCAGGAGACAATTCTATCAGGACTTTGTCTCCGGGTAACACCTTTATATGATGCAATCTCATTTTACCGGACAAATATGCCAGAATTTCCGTTTCATTACCGATTAATTTCACCCTGAATGTCAAAGACGGCAAAGATTCCAAAACAATCCCCTCAACCGATTTTATTTTATTTTCCGGCATTAAGTGAAAATTCTAATATATCAAAAAAACAATGTCAACCCCGCTTATTCTATTATCGTTTTTATCTTCCCCACATCGTTCGGCACGCTTTTCACCCAAAACGGCCAGAAAGAAATTGTGGCTTTTTCGATATTTTGCAAAGAAAAAACGGCGATTTTCAACTCGCTTTCTTTTTTCTTCAAAATGGAATTTTTAAACGCTTTGGCATCAATCGGCTGCCAGAACGTTCCTTTGTAATTAACCGTAAAAGACATTTTCCCGTTTGGAAAATCCGGCCGGCCGACGCCGTAATCAATTTTATATTCTTTAGCTTCAAAATCTTGGCCCAAGGATTGTTTGGCTAAACCGCTTATCAGTTTCAGCGCGTCGTTTTCTTTAAAAACGAATATTTTTAATTCTCCTTCCAGAGAAGCGAAAAAGTTTCCGTCTTTATCGACGTCTTGACCGATATTTTCTTTGAGAAAATTAAATTCCTGGCTTCCTTCTATCGCCTTAAAATCTCCGGAAAGCTGCGAAAGGATAAAAATATTAAGATTTTCACGCAAAGCGATTTTAATTTTTTCTCTGGCATTTTTGATGTCATTATCGGTCGGATACGCCATTTCTCCGACAAATCCTCCTTTCATTGAAGCGCCGGATTTAGCATAAAAGCCGCTGTATTTCGGCGTGCCTTTAAAACCGGGAATAATAAAACGTTCGACGGAACCGATGTTATATTCTTCGCCGGCTTTTTCAGCGACAACATTCGCTTTGATGCTCGAAGGAATAATTTTTGCTTCTTCTATAATTGCGCCGGGAACAATTATTTTTCCGCTGAGCAAGAAAATTTTTCCGTCCGGCGCTTCGAATCTCGTGTCTTTTACAAGAGTCTGGGGCTGAGAACTGTAGGCATTATAAATAATTATTTCGCCGCCGGCTTTCTTTTCCACTTGTTTTTTGCCGGTGGCGACAAAAGCCATAGTTAAATTTCTCTTTTCCGAAAGAATCTCCGCCGGAATCTGTTTCAAAAGCAAATCAATGTCCGAAATGTTTTTTGAAACCGCCAGCCAATCATTGAAATTCCAGGAAGATTTTTTGGCAATAATTTTTATATCCACTCGCGGCAAAATTTCAAGCGCGGTATAGACAACGCCGCCGAGAACCGCCGAAAATAAAACAATAATTATGTATTTTCTTAATTTTGAGCCGCTCTTTTTTTCAGCCCGAGATTCTTCTCCTAAAAAATTTTCTTTGATTTTCGCGGCTACCGCCGGCATTTCCCCGGTCCAGTCTTCCGGCACTTGCTGCTCTATCGCCGCTTCTTTTATTTCTTTTCTGATCTCTTGCTTTTCGGATTTTACTTCCAATTTTTCTTCCTTCTCTTCTGGCGCCACAATATCAATTACTTTTATTTTTTTCGATTGCTTGTCCATAGATAAAAATTATTTTATATATAATCGATTAACTAATCAATGTTGCTTTGATTCTTCTTGTTCCGGCGCTGACCGATTCTTCTTTTGTTATTTTAAATTTTCCTATCTCCGAAGTCGAATTTACGTGCGGTCCGCCGCAAAATTCCGCGCTAATAAATCCTATAAAATAAACTTTGACGACTTCCGGATATTGGGTCTTGAAAAAACGCAAAGCGCCGGTTTTTTCCGCTTCGCTTTTCGGCATTTCTTTAAAATAAACGGGGAGGTTTTCCTGAATTTTTTGGTTGACCGACTCTTCCGTTTTCTTAATTTCTTCGGTTGTCATTTTGCGGCCAAAAGAAAAATCAAAACGCAATCGTTCGGCGTTAATGTCCGAACCCGTTTGTCCGACTTCGTTTCCCAAAACCTCCCGCAAAGCCCATTGCAATAAATGAGTGGCTGTATGGAGCCGGATAACTTTTTTCATTTCTTCTTCATCGACTGCTTTCAACTCTCCCGTGTCTAAAATCAAACCATGACCGCCGAATTTTTTGGTTATTCCGGCTCGGGAAATTTCTTGATGTTTTTGAGATTCTTTGTCAAAATCCTTTCTCCCAAGATTTTTAACCGCTTCTTTCGGCCCCAATTCCAAAATCAATTCAAACGGCAAACCGAAAGTTTCATAAAGATAAAAAGCGGTTTTGCCATCAATTTCCGGATATTTCCCTATTTCTTTGACGCCGCGGCTTACCGCTTCTTCAAACTTCAAACGCTCTTCCTCTAAAACCGACAAAATTTCTTTTATTTTTTTAATTTCCGGATAAATTTCGCCGAATTTATCATTTATGATTTCCAATGTCTCGGGAAATAAATCCGCGTGGATATCATATTTAACGGAATACGCCAAAATCCGGCGAAGCAATCGGCGCAAAATATAGCCGGTTTCTTTATTTGACGGCCGAACGCCGTCGCTGATTAAAAATATTGAAGAACGCAGATGGTCCGCGAGAATCCTGATTATTTTCTGTTCCAAACCAGGCGCTAATTCATTAATTTTCGCGATTAAAGGCATAAAAATATCTGTTTCAAAAACATCGTCTTTCCCCTGCAAAACCGACGCCAATCTTTCAAACCCCATGCCGGTATCAACGCCAAGATTGCCGGTTTTTTTAAAAACGCCGTTTTTTTCTTTGTAATATTCATTGAAAACCAGATTCCAGATTTCCACGCCGTCAACGTAAATTTCGCTCGACGGACCGCAAGGACCTTCGTCGCCGGTCGGCCCCCAAAAATTATCCGCTCTTTCTCCCAAAATAATTTTATCTTTCGGCAAACCGATTTCGTCATGCCAAATTTTATAAGACTCTTCATCAAAAGGAATTTCATTGTCGCCTTTAAAAACGGAAATTGCGATTCTTTCGAAGTTGATTCCCAAAACATCGGCGACAAATTCATAGGCCCAAAAAATCGCCGAGCGTTTAAAATAACCGGCTGCCGATAAATCTTCGGGATTGTCCGAACCAGCCGGTCCGAAAGAAAAATTCCCCAGCATCTCAAAAAATGTCAGATGCGTCCTGTCGCCGACTTCTTCAATATCGGTGGTGCGGAAACACTTTTGAATCGATGCTGTCCGCTGAGAGCCAAACTCCCGCAAAGCGTTGAGTTCCCCGGTATAATATTTTTTGAATTGCTGCATTCCGGCAGTCGTCAAAAGAACCGAAACGTCGTCGGGAATTAAAGAAGAAGAAGGGATAATTTTATGTCCTTTTTTCTTAAAAAAATCCAAAAAGGACTGACGGATTTCTTCCGATAACATTTTAATAATCTTCCAAAGCTTTGATTTTCCCGTGTTTTTTAATTTTCTCCAGCGATTTGGCTTCTATTTGGCGAATCCGTTCGCGAGTAACATTGAATTTTTTTCCAACCTCTTCCAATGTGTGAGTGATGCTGTCTTCCAAACCAAAACGCATTTTCAGTATCTCTTGTTCCCGAGGAGACAAGTCAACCAAAATTTCGTTGATTTTATCCTTCAATAACAAACGGGAAACTAATTGAGTCGAAGTCGGACTTTTATCGTCTTTGACAATTTCCGCTAAAGTTGAATCTTCATCTTCTTCTCCTATCGGCGATTCAAGAGACATCACTTCTTGGGAAATCTTCTGGATATGATGGATTTTTTCGATATTCATTCCCATTTCAATGGCAATTTCTTCGGCCAACGGTTCCCGCCCCAATTCCTGCGAGAGTCGCCTCTTCATTTGGGTGTATTTGGAAATCGTTTCAATCATATGAACCGGTATTCTGATAGTGCGCGACTGGTCGGCTAAAGCCCTGGTAATGGCCTGCCTGATCCACCAAGTGGCGTATGTGGAAAATTTAAACCCCCGGCGGTAATCGAATTTTTCCACCGCTTTGGCAAGGCCGATGTTGCCTTCCTGAATTAAATCAAGAATACCGAGATTCGGCGTGCGGTAAATATAACGTTTGGCAATGGAAACCACTAACCGCAAATTGGCGCGAATAAGTTTTTGACGGCATTCTTCATCGCCTTTTTCTATTCGTTTAGCCAACTCTTTTTCTTCGTTGCCGTTGATCAGCGAAGTTTTCCCGATTTCCCGAAGATACATCTGAACCGCGTCGGGCACATCCACCCCCTCGATTTCGGTCGCTTTTTTCAGTTCTTTTGCGCTTACCTCTTCTTTTCCCGACACTTCAATCAACTGGGAAGTTTCAATCGTTTTGATGCCGGCTTTTTCCAGACGAGAATAAATTTCATCGAGAAAACTTATGTCTTTTTCAATATTCGGAAAATAATTAAGAATTTCCGTGTCTGTAACAAAACCCCGCGGCCGGCCGCGTTTAATGAGTTCTCCAATCAGCGACTCGTCAAGCTTAAACTTCTTCTTTGGCGATTTTGATTTTTTAGCAAATTTTTTCTTTGGGGCCGATTTTCCAACTCTTCTTTTTTTTAACGTTCTTATTTTTTTCTTTTTCCCACTTTTCCTTTCTGCAATTCTTTTATTTTTTATTTTATTTTTTCTCATTTTTTATTTTTTAGTAAACCCATTACACAAAGATTCACCGTCGGTAAAACTCCAAAATTATGTGGTGGGTCTATTATGAATTATTTTGGAAATCTCGTCAAATTCTTTAAGAATTGACGATATTTTTTCTTCGTCTTCGCTTTTTTCGGCTTCTTTCAATAATTTCGTCATTTCTTCCCGTTTTTCCTTGAAATACTCCGAGTGAAGATGACCGAGGAGTTCTTGATATTCAAAATTTATTTTTTCTTCTTCAAAATTTTGAAATTCAAAAGAAGAGCGGAGTGAAATCAAATTTAAAAGATTAAGCAGGCGTTCGTCTTTCAATTTTGTTCTATTAATCAAACTTTCCGCAATGGCCAAATAATCGTTAGGCAGGTAATTAAGGTAATTTTTCATTTGATTCCGCCATTCGTCTTTAACCATCATTAATCCTATTAATCTTTGAATAATCGTTTCGCGTCGCGAGTTCAATTGGATTATCTGTCGGTTAATTGGCTGACCGGCATCTAAGCCGCTTAGCCGGTTTATTAATTTCAATTGTTTCATTTCATCCGCCAGCGCTTCTTCTTTCACTCCGGTTTTCAGGGAAAGTTCCTTAAGCCAATGGGATTGTTCAATCGGACTTGCCAGATTTTTTATTTTTTCCAAAATAATTCGAAGATTTTTTTTAAATTCGCTTAAATCTTTTTTTTCTTTTCCTTCCGACAAATAACGGCTGAAATAAAATTCCATCGCCGATTCGGATTTTTTTATCAAATTGGCCAGGATTCCAGGCTTTTTTGCCGCTACTTCGGCCGGATCTTTGTATTCGTCGAGAGTCAAAATTTTCACGCTGAAATCGAGACTATTGGCTAAATCAATGCTTCTCTCTGCGGCTTTGAATCCGGCCTCGTCGTTGTCAAAGCAAAAAACAAGATTTTCCGTTTGCCGACGCAAAGTTTTCAAATGGTCAGGCGTCAATGCGGTGCCGGAAACGGCCGCCGTGTTTTTTACGCCGTCTTGATGAGCCATCAGAAAATCCATCTGGCCTTCGACCAAAACCGCCGAATTTTCTTCCCGAATAAATTTTTTACTCGCGTAAAATCCGTAAAGGATTTTTGATTTGCTGAAAATCGGAGTTTCCGGACTGTTGACATATTTTCCCATTTCGCCAGTATCGAATTTCGGCATAATTCTTCCGGAAAATCCGATTGTTTTGCCGAAATGATTATGAATGGGAAACATTATCCGATTGCGAAATCTGTCAACATAATTTCCTTTTTCGGTTTTAAAATTCAATCCGGCTCTTTCTATGTCTTTTACCGCAAATCCTTTCTTAATCAAAACAAGAGTCAGCTGGTCAAATCCTTGAGGAGCAAAACCCAACTCAAACTCTTCAATGGTTTCTTTTTTTAGTCCCCGGTCATAAAGATATTCCAACGCCTCCTTGTTCTTTTCATCCGCCAACTGGAGGATAAAAAAATCTTTGGCGGCATCGTTGATTTCATACAAAATTTCAAATTGCCTTTGTTCCATCGGACTGGTTTTTTTTAATTCCACGCCGGCTTTTTCCGCCAAGATTTTCAAAGCCTCATAAAATTCCAGATTTTCATATTTCATCAAAAATTTGAAAACATCGCCGCCCTCGGAACAAGAACCGAAACAATGCCAAGTCTGCCGCTCCGGCGAAATAATAAAAGAAGGCGTTTTTTCTTTGTGAAACGGGCAAAGCGCTTTGAAATTTTTGCCTGCCGGCGAAAGCGGAATATAAGAACGGATGAATTCAACGATATCAATCTTATCTTTAATTTGTTCGATTGGAGTCATAATCTTTTGTTTTTCCTATATTTTATTATATTATGTAGAGAATAACAAAATGCGCAACAATATCGTTCATATCGGCGCCGGCGAACTTACTTATGAAATAAGGGAAATCGTCGATGTTGCCGAAAAACTGGAAAAACTGGGTATCAATATCCTTTGGGAAAATATCGGCGACCCGGTGGCCAAAGGCGAACAAGTGCCGACTTGGATAAAAGAAGTTGTCAGGGAGGCGGTTAATGAAGATAAAAATTTCGCTTACTCGCCTACCAAGGGGCTTCTTCAAGTCCGTGAATTTCTGGCAGAAAAATGCAATTCAAACGGCGGCGTAAAAATCACGGCCGATGATATTATTTTTTTTAACGGCTTGGGCGACGCCATTTCTAAAATTTACACTTCCCTAAACAGGGAATCGCGGATTATCGGCCCGTCGCCGGCGTATTCCACTCATTCTTCAGCGGAAGGAGCTCATGCCGGAAGCCACCATTTGACTTATAATTTAACGCCGGAGCTTGGCTGGCTGCCGGACATCAACGATTTGCGGAATAAAGTCCGCTATAATCCGGCCGTTTCCGGCATATTGATTATTAATCCCGACAATCCGACCGGCATGATTTATCCGACCCGCGTTCTCAAAGAAATCGTAAAAATCGCCAAAGAATACGATTTATTTATTATCTCCGACGAAATTTACGCTAACATTATTTTTGGCAGCGGAGAAACCGCCAAATTATCGGAGGTCATCAATGAAATTCCGGGTATTGCCATGAAAGGCATTTCCAAAGAACTCCCCTGGCCAGGAGCGCGTTGCGGCTGGATTGAAGTTTATAACAAAAACAAAGACTCGATTTTCGCCAGATACGTAAAATCGATTGTTGACGCCAAAATGCTCGAGGTCTGTTCAACTACCCTGCCTCAAGCCGTTATTCCCAAAATCATGTCCGACCCGCGATATGGAACGCACTTAAAAGAAAGAAATGAAAGATATGGAAAACGGGCTGAACTCGCTTATAAAATTATCAATTCAATCGAGGGCGTCATCGCGCCAAAACCCTCGGGCGCTTTTTATATGTCCATTATCTTTAAAGACGGCGTTCTAAATAACCGACAAAAATTGAAGATTGAAAACGAAAAAGCCGGGCAATTAGTGGAAGAAATTTCAAAGAATGTGGCGCCGGATAAAAGATTCGCCTACTATTTAATGGCCGCCAGCGGCATCTGCGTCGTGCCCTTGACCGGTTTTAATTCCGATTTATACGGCTTTAGAATAACTCTCCTTGAACCCGATGAAGAAAAATTCAAACAAATTCTTTCAACTTTGGCGGAGAAAATCAACGAATATTTATAAGCCTCTCACTTATGAAAATTCTGGAAATTAAAAATCTCAATGTCAGACTTGGCGGTACAAAAGTTTTGGAAGACATAAATTTTGAAGTGGAAAAGGGTGAGGTTTTGGCGATTATCGGACCCAATGGCGCGGGGAAGACCGTTTTGCTCAAGACACTGCTTGGCATTCTGCCGTATAAAGGCGAAATTAAATGGCAACCGAACATCAAAATCGGCTATGTGCCCCAACGAATGGACATCGAAACCGATATTCCCTTGACGGTCGCGGAATTTTTGAAATTGCGCGGTAAAATCGTAAGCGACGAAAACATCAAAGAGAAATTGAAAAATGTGGGACTTAATGAAAATATTCTGAAATCCGGCCTGGGCAAAATTTCCATCGGCCAAAGACAAAGAATTTTAGTCGCTTTTTCGACATTAAACGACCCCGATGTTCTGCTTTTTGATGAACCAACCGCCGATATCGACATCGCCGGCCAAGAATCTATTTATAAAATGCTTCATCAATTGCAGAAAAGTTTTGATTTCACGGTTATTCTTGTTTCTCACGACCTTAACGTTGTTTATCGTTACGCGGATAAAGTGCTTTGTTTGAACAAAAAAAACATTTGCCTGGGAACGCCAAAGGAAATTTTCAACACCGAACAATTATTGAATCTCTACGGCGGAGAAAAAGGATTTTACGCGCATAAACACCAATGAGTATTTTAATTCAATCTATTATCGTTTCGATTTTCGTCGCCGCGGCCGCCAGCCTGCTTGGTTCGTTTGCCATTCTCAAAAGAATGGCTTTGGTGGGCGATGCTTTAAGCCATGTGGCTTTGCCGGGAATCGCCTTGGCGCTGATTTTCAATTTCAATCCGTTTCTGGGAGCCGTAATTTTTCTGATTGCGGCCGTTACCGGCATTTGGTTTCTCGAGTACAAAAGTGACTTGTCGGTGGAAACTCTTGTCGGCGTGTTTTTTGCCGCTAGTTTGGCTTTGGGAGCCGTCATTACGCCCGAACATGAATTGCTGGAAACGCTTTTGGGAAATATTGCCTCTTTAACCCGGCAGGAATCGCTTATTTCAATTTTAATTTCAATCGCTTTAATCGTTTTTATTCTGAAAATTCGCAAAAAATTGGCGTTGAATATGATTTCAGAAGAATTAGCCCAGTCAATCGGCATAAAAAATAGGCGGTTGGAATTAGCCTATTTGATGATTTTTGCCTTAATTGTCGCTTTGGGAATCCGCTTTGTCGGCGCACTTTTGATGGGTTCGCTGGTTATTATTCCGGCGGCTTCGGCTAAAAATCTCGCCAAAAGTTTGAATTCTTTTCTGAGTTTAAGCGTGATTTTCGGAATTATTGCCGCAGCTTCGGGAGTTTATATCGCTTATATTTATAATTTTTCACCCGGTCCGATATTTATTTTAATCAGCGCGATATTTTTTATAATCTCGCTGATTATCCGAAAATTCAATCAAATCTAACTTTCAATTTTCTCTCTTTCTGGCGGCTGAGTTTTGGCAAAACAATTCTTAAAACGCCGTTTTTGAAGGAAGCGTGACTGCGTTCGGCGTCTATTTCTTCCGGCAAAATGACGGAACGCGAAAATCTTCCCCAAAAACATTCTTGATAGAGATAATCATTGCCTTTTTCCACGTTTTCTTTTATCCGCTTGCCTTTTATAGTAACCGAGTCGGGAGTGATTGAAATGTCTATATCCTCGCCTTTGACGCCGGCAACGGCCGATTCAACGACAAAACTGGTCGGAGTGGAATAAACATCAATTGCTAATTGTCCCTCCGGCCCTTCGAAAATTTCTATTTCTTCGGACTTTTTTTCTTCCGCCTCTTTCATTCCACTGTTTCTTTCCGTTTCAATTTTTGGATTGCCGTTTCTGCTTTTTCCGTTTTGTTTCACCTTCAAATCAACTCCTTCAAATTTGCCATCGGGCCCAACGGCCGCTAATTTTGCGAAAAATTCTTTTTCATCCATATTATTAATAATTGCTCTTTATTTTCTCAAAATCCCAAAAAATGAATAATGCGACTATTATTAAAAGCATTGTCGGAAAAATTAAAATCGGACTGAATATTAGTATAGAATAATTAAAAATACCATGCAAGAGAGAAGCAATGACAAAACCGTAGAATATGGTTCTGCGATTTGCCAATTTCATAGTTTCTCGCGTTAATCCTTTTGCCCAATAATAACCGATTATTGCCGAGCTTAAAACATGGAGCAATGTGGCGCCCGCAAAACGAAAAGTGACTATTCCGAGAACTTCCGCCAATTCCAAATGCTGTCCCGCAAAATTTCCGAAAACCACGAAAATGTTTTCCAAAGCCGCGAATCCCAAAGCCGCGGTGACCATATACATCATCGCGTCAATCGGTTCGTCAAAAAATTTATTTTTATAAACCGCCAAATAAACGACCAGAAATTTCAGGATTTCTTCGCTGGCTCCAAAAACAAAAAAAGAAAAAATACCGTAATGGCTGATTTTCAAATATTCAAAAAATTCCCGTAGAAAGAATTGGAAAACTACGGCAGCCAAAGCGATTAAAGCGCCGTCCAAAAAAATCCGGGCAATCATTTTTTTCGGCTCCGGATGGATATCTTCTTTCAGAAAGAAAATAAGCCAGACAAAAGAAGGAAGAAGGCCGAAAATCACAGCAAAGAGAATTACCATTTTTCTATTATTAACATTTTCTTATTTTCGGCTTGCCCCAAGCCGCGTAGAACGGGTAAATACGACCAGATTTCTTCGGTAATGAACGGCATAAAAGGATGCAACAATTTAATACTGCCTTTTAAAATTTCCAATAAAATATATTGAGCCGCTAATTTATCTTTTTTATTTTCATTATTTAGTCGCGGTTTCATTTCTTCTATGATTTTATCACAAAAAATATGCCAAAAATAATGGTAAATTTTTTCGCTTGCCGCGTAAAATTTAAAAGATTCCATAAGATTAGAAATATCTTTTTTAATTTTTGATAATTCATTCAATTTCTTTTTATCAGTCGCGCTTAATTTCGGCTTTGATTTAAAATCAAAATTTTCAGAATTTATCAGAACAAAACGGCTTGCTTGCCAAATTTTATTGGCAAAATTTCGATAGCCGCGAACTTTATCTTCTGAAAATACCGGATCGTTCCCCGGCGTATTGCCTACAATCAAGGCCATTCTCAAAGCATCGGCTCCGTATTCATTAACAACGCCGAGCGGATCAATGACATTACCTTTTGATTTTGACATTTTTTGCTTGAATTCATCGCGTATCAATCCGTGAAGATAAACATTTTTAAAAGGAATTTTTTTGGCGCGATAAATTCCGAGCATTATCATCCTTGCCACCCAAAAAAACAAAATATCCCAGCCGGTTTCCATCACGTTTGTCGGATAAAAATTTTTAAAATCTTTTTTGTCGGGATAGCCCAAAGTTAAAAACGGCCACTGACCCGAAGAAAACCATGTGTCAAAAACATCCAGGTCTTGTTTAATTTCAACGCTTGAACATCTAGCGCATCTGGCCGGTTTTTCTTTTGAAATAATCCATTCTCGGCAATTTTCACATTGCCATGCCGGAATCCGAATGCCCCAGACAATCTGGCGCGAGATATTCCAATCGCGGATATTTTTTAACCAATGAAAATAAACTTTTTTAAATCTTTCGGGAATAAATTTTATCCGCCCTTTTTTGACGGCTTCAACGGCGGATTTCGCCAACGGCTTCATTTTTACGAACCATTGTTCCATCAATCTCGGTTCAATGACATTTTTACACTTGTAGCATAAGGCGATATTATGGCGATAAGTCAAATCGATTTTTTCAATCAATCCTTTTTTCTCCAGGTCTTCAACAATTAATTTTCGCGCTTCCGAAATTTTAAGTCCTTCGTATTTTTTAGCCTCTTCGCTATCCGGAAAATGCCTTATTAAATTCATCTTGCCGTATTTGTTTATCACTTCGCGGGGCCCTTCAATTTCGTTCTTATGCCTTTGCCATATTTCGTAATCGTTCAAATCGTGGGCCGGAGTGACTTTTACCGCGCCGGTTCCGAATTCGGGGTCAACCGCCGGATCGGCAATTACTTTTAATTTAACCTTCGCGATAACGACATCAACTTCTATTTCTTTCCCCGTTAAACTTTTATACCTTTTATCTCCGGGATTAACGGCTATCGCCGTGTCTCCGAAAATGGTTTCTGGCCGCACGGTCGCAACCGTCAACGGGCCGTACTTTATATAATATAAAGGATCAATGCGCTCCTCGTGAACAATTTCCAAATCGGAAAAACCGGTCTGATGCTTGACACACCAATGGACAAGACGGTTGCCGCGATAAATCAATCCTTCTTTATAAAAATCAACGAAGGCTTCCTGCGTTTTGGAAATAATATCTTCGTCTAATGTAAATTTTTTTCTCGACCAATCGCAGGAAGCGCCGAGTTTGCGAATCTGATTTTCCATCAACGCTTTATTTTTTTGGGTGAAATCCCATATTTCCTGATAAAATTTTTCTCGGGCGATCTCAAATCTGTTTCTGCCCTCTTTTTCAATTATTTTGTCGTAAACGATTTGAGTTTCAAAACCGGCATGATCGGCGCCGGGAAGCCACAATGTTTTATCGCCTTTCATCCGTCGGTAACGGATCATTATGTCTTCAAGAGCCAGCATTAAAGCATGTCCCAAATGTAAAGAGCCGTTGGCGTTCGGTGGCGGCATTATTATCGTAAAAGTTTTTTTTCTTTTTCCCGGAAGATTATCGGGATTAAAAAATCCGCTTTTCTCCCAAAGTTTGTAAATTTTTTCTTCAATTTCCCTGGGATTATAGGGATTATCGAATTGCTTCAACATAAATTTGCGTTTGATTCGGGTCGGCAAGATTGAAATTGAGCAACGGCGACGCGGTTGCCGTCATTAAAGAAACGTTTTGAGGAAAAGCGATTCGGAAAAAAAAATCTTCAAATGCTTTTAAATTTTCCAGTTCGGTTTTGGAAACACTGATTTTCACGCCATTTTTATTCGCCAAAAAACCGATAATTCTTAATCTTGAAAGAAGAAAAGCGTTGTTATTCAAAACAAATCCGCTTGTTTCTATTTTTATTTTATCTTCAGCCATTGCCGTTTTCGCCTCCCTAATCTGAATTTTAGGGCGTTCAAATTCGCTTTTCGATTTCCAGCCGACATCGGCGATGGATATTCTGATATCCGAAACATCTCTCGGATTAATTTCAAGCGGCTCAACGATATATTTTATTTCAGCCGCGTAAATGAAAGATTTTCGGGTTAAACTTTTAATTTTTCCTCCATTTTTGCCGTAAATATCCAGAGTGTAAGAAAAACCGTCGGCGCCGTAATTGGCGTTGGAATTTTTGATTTCCGCCGCAACCGCGATTTTATCGCCGGTTGGAAAATATTTTACCCAATTTACTTGAATCGGAGATAGAGTTTTAATTTCGCAGGATTGACATGACCCGCCGCAATCAATGCCGGTTTCGCTTTGATTTTGTCTATTATCAAAACAACTCGGCGCCTGTTTTATTATAAAAAAATAAATGCCGTAAAAAATCAAAGAAAAGAAAAACAAATATCCGGCGCCGTAAAGAAGCTGTTTTACTAAACGTTTATTCATATTAAATAATTTTAACAAAAAAAATGAAAACAAAAAAGCCGGCAAACCCTACTTTCCCAGCCGCCGAAGCAGCAAGTATCATCGGGACCGTACGCTTTCACTTCTCTGTTCGGAATGGGAAGAGGTGGGACACATACGGTTAAATCACCGGCTTATTTATTTATTCAATTTATTAAATCCTGAACCGAATTACGCGCTCGGCGCTCCGGTTTTTTTGAAGTGCTGACTTATTAGTACTTCTCGGCTAAACGCGTTGCCGCGCTTACACCTGAAGCCTATCAACGTGGTAGTCTTCCACGAGTCTTGAAGTCTAATCTTGGGATGGGCTTCGCGCTTAGATGCTTTCAGCGCTTATCCCTGCCGAACATAGCTACCCGGCGCTTCACCTGGTGGCAAAGCCGGTAGACCAGAGATTCGTTCAATCCGGTCCTCTCGTACTAGGATCAACTTCCCTCAAACTTCAACGCCTGCAACAGATAGAGACCAACCTGTCTCACGACGGTTTGAACCCAGCTCACGTACCACTTTAATTGGCGAACAGCCAAACGCTTGGGAGCTTCTCCACCCCCGCGCTGTGGTGAGCCGACATCGAGGTGCCGAGCGTGGTCGTCGATAAGGACTCTCGGACCACACCAGCCTGTTATCCCCGGGGTAGCTTTTATCCGTTGTCTCCGGCCTTTCTATAAAGGACCGTCGGGTCACTAAGTTCTGCTTTCGCATCGGCGCGGCTTGTCAGCCTTGCCGTTAAGCCGGCTTTTGCCTTTACGCGACGCGGTCGATTTCCATCCGACCTTAGCCGACCTTAATAAACTCCTCCGTTACTCTTTAGGAGGATAACGCCCCATTAAAACTGCCCACCAGACACTGTCTCCCAGCGTTTTTTCCGCTGAGGTTAGTCTTTAAAATTTTAAAGATGGGTGTTTCATTGACGGCTCCACCCCAACCGAAATCAGGGCTTCAAAGCCTCCCCACTACGCTACGCATCAAAATTCTAAAGACAATATCAAGCTGCAGTAAAGCTCCCGGGGTCTTTTCGTCCCGCTGCAGGTATCCCGCGTCTTCACGGGAATCGCATTTTCACCGAGCTCCTCGTTGAGACAGTTCTCCAGTCGTTCCGCCTTTCATGCGCTCCGGAACTTACCCGGAAAGGAATTGCGCTACCTTTGGACCGTTATAGTTACGGCCGACATTGACGAGGGCTTCGGGCACTCAACTGAAACGTCTTGCGACGCCTCAATCGGCACCGTTAACCTTCTCGCATCGGTCAGGCGTCACCCCCTATACATCCTCTTGCGAGTTCGCAGGGAGCTGTGTTTTTGATAAACAGTCGCCAGAGATACTTTCGCTGCGTCCCCCACCACTTTTACAACAAACACTTTCTACATTTTCAAATATTATTATATAAATAATATATCGAAAATATATTAAATACTTCTGATAAAAGTGGTGGGGGAAGGCCTTATTGCGAACTTACGGCCGCTTTTTTGCCGAGTTCCTTAACGAGGAATCACCCGTTCCCCTTGGGCTTCTCGCCCTATCCACCAGTGTCGGTTTACGGTACGATTTTCTTTGCTCTAACCTTAGAGGTTTTTCTTGGAAGGCTCTTCAAACGAATTTTTATCCGAAGACGAATTTTGCCGATTTTTGAATTTTGCCGTAAAGCGTTCCGACAGATTTTCTAGTCGGAAAATTCTTAAAATAAGCAACGCCAAACCATTAAGGCGCTCATTTTTATTTCCTTCGTCACCCCGTCGAAAACAAAGAAAGGGCTGGAATATTAACCAGCTTCCCATCAGCTGCGGCTTTCGCCATTGCCTTAGGATCGCCTAACCCTCCGCCGATTTCCGTTACGGAGGAAACCTTGGATTTTCGGGGTCCGCCATTCTCAGGCGGATTGTGGTTACTCATACCAACATTCTCTCTTCCAAACACTCCAGCCGCCCTCGCGGGTCAACCTTCAGCGCGTTTGAAATGCTCTCCTACCACTGCCTCGCTCGAAAGCGAGACAATCCGTGTCTTCGGTAATTTGCTTAGCCCCGGTAAATTTTCGGCGCAACCCGCCATCGAATAGTGAGTTGTTACACACTCTTTAAAGGATGGCTACCTTAGCCCCCATGTTCTAACTAGCTGCTCTGATTTTTTAGTATTCGGAGTTTGACTCGGAAGCTGAGCTTTCGCTCTTTACTTTCGAACCAGTCGCTCTACCCCTAAAAAATTTATAACAGCCGCTAGCCCTAAAGCTATTTCGGAGAGAACCAGCTATTACCAAGCTCGATTAGCTTTTCACTTCTTACCCCAGCTCATCCGAGAGTTTTGCACAACTCACCGGTTCGGACCTCCATGGGGTTTTACCCCCACTTCATCCTGGCCAGGGCAAGCTCGCCTGGCTTCGGGTCTTATATAAACCGTTATTGACGCGCTTTTAACACTTGGTTTCCCTTTGCCTCCGCTCCGTAAAGCTTAGACAAACGATTTATATAAAGTCGTTGGCTCATTCTTCAATAGGCACACGGTTGCTCGCCCCGCATTGCTGCGGGGTTGAGCTTCCGTTCCTTGTAGACATATGGTTTCAGATTCTATTTCATCGGCCTCGCCGGCCTACTTTTCACCTTTCCCTCACGGTACTAGTTCACTATCGATCATCAAACATATTTAGCCTTACCGGATAGTGCCGGCAGATTCCCTCGAAGCATTCTGTCCTCGAGGTACTCAAGAATAGAAACTAAAGAGTTTATTCGTTTTCGCCTACGGGACTTTCACCCGCTATGGTTCCGCTTTCCAGCGGATTCGGCTAACAAATAAATTTGTAACTCTCTCTTATTCCGCAAATCGCAAAACTTTCCAAAATTGAAAGCTTTGCGATAAGCAAAACAGCGTCTCTACCTTACAACACCAGATATATAAATATTGCTATCTACATCTTTGGTTTGGGCTCTTCCCTTTTCACTCGCCGCTACTAAGGGAATAAAATTTTTCTCTTTTCCGCCGCTTACTGAGATGTTTCACTTCAGCGGGTGCACACTCCGACATTAATGTCGGAGTAATACAGGTTTACTGTATTAGGTTTCCCCATTCGGAAATCTCCGGATCACAGGCTGCTAGGCGCCTCCCCGAAGCTTATCGCAGCTACGCCACGTCCTTCATCGCTGTTTGATGTCAAGGCATCCACCATACGCCCTTAAATTACTTCTAAAAACCAGAGCGCTGAATGCGCAACGCTCCGATTTCGGGACTTAAAAATTGGATTTTTCAGTTTTCAACGAGCAATCGGCCGGTTGTTTCATCTTTAGCATTCCACTTTCAATCATCTTGAACCGATGAGCGAAAGCGGAGCGCCAATGAAATAAAAAATCCGCCTTGAGGCGGACAAACATCGACAAAACGCAAATTTCGCCGAATGATTCATCCGCTTGATATGTTTAATAATTTAATCATCTTATTTGTAAATTATATGTTTGCGCCCCAATTCTTGTCAATAGACAAAATGACAATTTAGTATTCTTCTTTCATCGCCTCGGCTTTGGTTTTTTGAATTCGGTCTGCCGGATGATTCACCGGCGAATAAACGGTGTAAATCTTCAACGGCGTTGAGCCGGTATTCCTGAAATTGTGCTTGACGCCGGCATTAACAAAAACCAAATCCCCTTCTTTTACTGGCGACGGCTGGCTCTCTATCACCGCCTCGCCATTGCCTTGAACAAAAACCAAAATCTGATCAACGGCGTCGTGAACTTCTTCGCCAATGTCTTCTCTCGGCAACAAAGACATTAAAACAATCTGGGAATGTTTTCCCGTACTGACCACCTGCCGGAAATTTTCGTTTTGCTTGGCGAGCTCAATTATATTTTTATGAAAAACCATATTATTTTATTTTTCCAATTTTTCGAAATGAGATTTTGAAACGCCGCACCGCGGACAAATATCCGGCGGATTATCGCCTTCGTGGATATAGCCGCAAACATCGCATTTCCATTTTGTCGATTTTTCTTCCGCCATAATAATCTTATTATATATCTATTTTATTATAAATCAAAATTAGCTGGGGTGCCCGATGGGAATCGAACCCACGTTGCCGCTGCCACAGAGCGGAGCTTTACCATTAAGCTACGGGCACCATGGTGCCCGGGGTGGGACTCGAACCCACAACCTTTTTAAAGGCACGGATTTTAAGTCCGCTGCGTAAACCATTCCGCCACCCGGGCATTGAGGCCTGAGGGAGAATCGAACTCCCGTATAAGAGTTTTGCAGACTCTCGCCTTACCACTTGGCTATCAGGCCGTTGAATTTATAAAAATTATAATTATTTATTACATCCAAAGCAAGTGGTCTCCTTCTTTTATAAGAATATCCGATTCAAACATTAAGCCGCATTCTTCTTCGGTTTTTACTTCATTAACTGTCTGTTTTTGCCGGCGCAAGCTGGAAATTTTGCCGGTTCCGATTTCGTTGTTTTCTCTGACGATTTTCAGGCGAATATTATTTTTGATGACACCTGTAACGACCCGTCCGCCAATCAATTGTTTTTTGCCTTTTGGCGAACTGAAAATTTTAAGAATTTCCAGTTCAGCTTGAGGCAATGGTTTTTCCAACAACCTTGCTTCTTGTTTAAGCAAATCAATCAATTCATAGATGATTCCCGAGGAAATAATTTTAATATTTTGGGCTTTGACAAAACTTTCCGCGACTTTATTGATTTTTGTTTTGAAGGCGACAATAACGGCGTTGGAATTAACGGCGTCTTTGACATCGCCATCGGTAATCTCACCGATTGATTCTTTTAATATATTTATTTTAATGTTTCCAAAATCGGTATTTTTAATGATTTCCGAGAGAATTTCCAAAGAACCGCTGACATCGGCTTTAAGAATCGTATTAAAAATCCGAAAATATCCACCCGCCGGGACGCCTATTTCTTGAACTCGCGGAATCGGCGAAATAATATCCGCGGCGGGCGCGGCCGCGGAAAATCAAAGCCGGACTCGAAGGCCGAAGTTCTGCCGTTTTTTCTCCCAAAAAATTCTCCAAAATTTTTATTTTTCCGCCGGCGCCGAAAGTGGCAATTTTATCTCCGATTTTCAAAATTCCGTTCTCCGCGATGACGGAAACGACGATCCCGCGGCGATTGTCGGATTTCGCTTCGATAATCACGCCGCCGGCGTCAGCGTCCGGATTGTAAGTCAAATTTTCCATTTCAGCCGCCAACAAAACCAAGTCCAGTAATTCATCGACTCCTTGGCCGGTTTTGGCTGAAATTGCCTGCCAGGAAACATTGCCGCCGCGGCCCTCAAGCAAAACGCCGTTTGCCGTCAAATCGTTGATGGTTTTTTCAATGTCCGCGTTCGACTTGTCTATTTTGTTAACGGCGACGACAAACGGCGTTTTGGCCGAATTCAAAATTTCAATGGATTCTTTAGTTTGAGGTTTAACGCCGTCGTCGGCCGCCACCACTAAAATCGCCAAATCAGCCGCAATAGCTCCCCGAGAACGCATTTTTGAAAACGCTTCGTGTCCGGGCGTATCGATAAAGGTTATTTTTTTGCCATTATGAATAATTTCATAAGCGCCGATTGATTGAGTTATGCCGCCGGCTTCCCTGGCGACAAAATTGGTCTTGCGGATAAAATCCAGCAAACTGGTTTTGCCGTGGTCAACGTGTCCAAGAACCGCCACAATCGGCGGCCGGATTATTAAATTTTTGACTTTTTCTGTCATGATTGGAAAGGCTAACAGAAAAAATTGACAAACACAAGATTTTTTATAATTCTTGATTCTTGATTCATTATTCAGTATTCTTAACGAAAGAATGGAGGCGTGGCTGAGCGGTTTAAAGCAGCATCCTGCTAAGATGTTAGGGGAGCAATCCTCTCGGAGGTTCGAATCCTCCCGCCTCCGCCAAGTTGGGAAAAATTATGAACAGCGAATTAATTGAAATAATTTGGCAAATTTCGGAAGAAGAATTTAGGTCAAAAGATATTTCTTGGCGCTGGTTAAGTTTGATTGCGGCGATAGTTTTGCTGGCTTTTGCTTTTTGGCAAAAGAATTTTTTATTCGCGATTTTTGTGGTTATTGCTTTTTTAACGCTCAATGTTTTGTCCGGCCGCTTTCCGACAATCTGGGAATTCAAACTGAACAAAGAAGAAATATCTCTTAATTCGCTCAAAGGAGAGGGCAAAAAATCTTATTCTCTAAAAGATATCGAGAGTTTTGACATTCATGAAGAAATCGGCGGCGTTGAAAATTACAAAGAATTGGTGTTAAAATTAAAATCTCAATTTTCGCCGTTTTTAAAAATCAATATTCATTCGGAAGACGAACAAAAAATCAATGAATTTCTTTTAAAATTCATCCCGCGGGAAGAACATCCGAAGTCGCTGATTGATTCATTGCAAAAATTAACGGGATTTTAAAACGCCCTCGTCGTTCAACGGATAGGACGCAAGATTGCGGATCTTGCAATAGGGGTTCGATTCCTCTCGAGGGCATAATTAAATAGAAAAATCCCGTTTGTTTACAAACGGGATTTTTTAAAACTTTCCGATTTTAATGAAGGAACGGATGATGATTATTGAACGCGCCACTTTCTTCTGTTTCTTTTGTTTCTTCTTGGAAAAAACGTCTAACGATATATGGCCGGGGCGTAATCAGGCCAAAATGGGAATGATGAGGAAGAATAACAGGAAAAGCGATTGTGAGCGGACCAGATAAATTGTTGTTTATCGCGCGCGTTATTGGTATACGACAACAGACAATCCATTTTTCCTCGTCTCCTTCAGCCACATTTCCGGCTATTTCTTTAATCTCTTCTTGATACGGCCAGTCCTTAATTTGGCCGATAAATAACACTCCCCACGACAAAAGCGCTTCTTTTGAAAAAATTACTTTCTCAAGTTCGCCGTTAAGCAAAGTTTGAGTCGTTGAATTTATCAAAAGAGGAAGAGGAAAATAAAACTGAAGCAAGCCGAAATTATTTTCTTCCTCCGTTTCTCCAAACCATTGAAGCGCCACTATCTTTTTTGCGGAATCGCCATGTTTTACTTCTACGGCAAAAACGGCCGGGTATTTTACGTATTTATTTCTGTCAATAAAAGCCGCCAATAAATGTTTTTTTCCGTCCATTTATCCCTCCTTTTAAGTTATCAAATACGAAATTCGAAGCTGCTTAGAGTATGCCAAAATGCGATTAAAAAGTCAAAATCATTTATGGAATAATCAGCGCGAACTCCCCCTTTCCTTTTTTGCCGCTGAAATAATTTTTTACTTGTTCAACGCTTCCCCAAAAACGCTCCTCGTGGATTTTGGTCAACTCTTTGACAATAAAAATCTTGCAATCTTTGCCGAAAATCTCCGCTAAATTATCAAGGGTTTTAATTAAGCGATGGGGCGATTCATATAAGATAATCGGCCTGATTCCATTATCTTTTAAATTTTGAAAAAATTTCAGCCGTTTTTTCTTTGACGGCGGATAACCGGCAAAAACAAATTGATTGGCAAAAATTCCGGCGATTGATAAAGCCGCCACCGTAGCCGACGGTCCAGGAATCGTCATGATTTTCGCTTCCGGCAATTCCTTGTTAATATAAGCCACTAAAAGCGCGCCGGGGTCGGAAATCGCCGGCGTGCCCGCGTCGGAAACCAAAGCGACGCTCTCCCCTTTTTGAAGCCGAGAATTAATTTCTCGATAAGTTTTTTCCGGATAATATTCATTATACCGCTCAAGAGGCGTATGAATATCGTAATGCGAAAGTAGTTTTTTGGTGATTCGCGTGTCTTCGGCCAAAATCAAATCAACGCTTTTTAATATCTCCAAAGCTCGCAAAGTAATATCTTTTAAGTTGCCTATTGGAGTGGCAACGATATATAAAGCGCCCATTTGAAATTACAATAATAAATTATATGGATTTGTCAAAATAATAATAAAAAAGGCCCCTAAATTAACGAGGCCTTGTCGCCGAAGAATCACCGACAATAAGATATTTGCCGGCAAAAGCAATCGGTTTGCGGTCATTCCGCAAAAGCCACGATGCTCTCTTCATATTCCTGTTTTTTTCGTAGTCATCGTCCAAAACTCCATAATGATCAAGAAATTTGTTCAACTTTGCCGATATTCTGATGCAACCCTTGGAGTCACGCTTCCCCAATCTTTTTTCTCCGTAAATCGGGTCAGTCGCATGTATAAGCAAACGAATCTGCTTTCCGCCGTTTTTATATTCTGTTTTCTGCCAGCCAAAATCCCATATCCGACTGCCTTTTTCCCCTAACCCTTTCCAACCTTTGTCATTTTTTGTTCCCAGCGCCCGATAACCGAAATTCTTAACCGTGTTTTCAAAAACTCCCACTGGCGTCAAAAAATGGCCCTTTCTAACGGGATTGCCGGTTGAAACTATATCCGCGCCGATAATATTCACATTTTTGCCGAACGAATCGAAAAAACATATGAATATCAGCTGTTTTGCCGGATTACGGTCAACATAAACAAAATACTTCGACTCGTTTGGATTTTCCGGCGAAATTATTCTAGCGGCGTCGGACAAAACAAATTGAAGATAATCGCCGTCCAATTTGATTTCTTCTCTGTTGCCAACCGTTTCTTTGAACAAATCCCTGATTCTCGCCGATTCCGCTTTTTGAATTTCATTTATTTCGGCGCTTATTTCCGTTCGAACAAAAACGCTTAATAATGCAATCAAAGCAAGCAGAACCCTGCCGTAAGCCATAAATTCCTCCTTTCCTGAAAATAAATTTTTAAAAAACCTCTTATAATGATAAGCAAAGACAGCCAAGCCGTCAATCTTATAACGTCTTATTTTTCAACAGCATCGCGTTGATTGCGACGATTACGGTTGAAAACGACATGAATAAAGCTGCAAGAGCCGGTTGCAAAAGAATGCCCTTTGACGCAAGAATCCCCGCGGCAAGCGGAAGCGCGACCACATTATAGCCGGTTGCCCAAAAAAGATTCTGGATCATTTTAGAATACGTCATTTGCGAAAGCTTGATAATTTTTACGATATCCATGGGATTATTTCTGACCAGAATAATTCCGGCTGATTCTATGGCGACATTGGTGCCCGCGCCAATGGCAATGCCGAGATCGGCTTGAGTAAGGGCGGGCGCGTCATTGATGCCGTCTCCGACCATAGCAACTTTAAGATTGCGTTTTTGAAGCTCTTTCACTTTTTCTGATTTTTGATGCGGCAAGACGCGGGCAAAGTATTCATCAATGCCGAGTTCTTTACTCACCCATTTCGCCACGTCTTCCGAATCTCCGGTAATCATCGCGGATTTAATTCCTAATTCTTTAAGAGTTTTAAGCGCGTCTCGCGATTCTTCGCGGACAATATCGGTCAGAGCGATTGCGCCCAAAAGCACGCGGTCTTTTAACGTAAAAATAACGGTTTGTCCTTTTTCCCCCGCGTTTTCCACTTGCTTTGAAATTTCAGCAGGAATGGCAATTCCGACATTTTCAAGAAGCGCCGGACCGCCAACCATAACTTCTTTGTCGTCAATTACGGCCTTAACTCCTTTTCCTTTCAATGTTTCAAATTTTTTGGGTTCTTTAAGCGACAGTCCGCGCTCTTTGGCTTTGTTAACCACCGCCTTTGCGATAGGATGCTGAGAAAACGCGTCAAGAGAAGCGGCTAATTGTAGAGTTTCATCTTGCGTGTGTCCATTAATATTCCAAATTTCCACAACTCCGAATTCACCTTTCGTCAAAGTTCCTGTTTTATCAAAAAGCACTACATCAACAGTTCGAGCCGATTCCAGGGCAAGCCGCTGTTTTATTAAAAATCCGTTTTGCGCCGCTTTGGTTGTAGAAATAGAAGCTACGAGCGGCACAGCAAGGCCCAAAGCGTGCGGGCAGGCAACGACAAGCACAGCAACGAGCCGGGCCACCGCAAATCCAATATCGGCGCCGGCCGCAAACCAGGCGACGAGAGTTATCAATCCTCCAACAACGGCAATAATTGTCAAATAAAACGCCGCCCTGTCAGAAAGCATTTGAAACCGCGACTTGGACGCTTGCGCCTCGGTTACCAAGCGCATAATGCCGGCAAGAAAAGTTTTCTCTCCGATATTTGCGATTCTTATTTTCAATGCCCCGTCGCCGTTTATCGTGCCGGCAATGACTGAATCTCCTTCTTTTTTGAAAACCGGTCTTGACTCTCCGGTAATCATTGATTCATTCACGTCAGATTCTCCGTCTATAACTTTGCCGTCAGCGGGGATTTTTGCTCCGGATTTCACAAGAACAGTGTCATTCTCCCGAAGCTCAGAAAGAGGAATTATTTTTGTTCCGCCGTTGTGTATCACTTCAGCGATGTCTGGAAGCAATTTTGACAATTCTTTTAGCGCGCCTTGCGCGCTTGATATCGCGCGCATCTCAAGCCAATGGCCAAAAAGCATGATGGTAATAAGCGTCGTAAGTTCCCAAAATAAAGCTTCAACGCCGGCAAATGCGGCGTAAATGCTCCAAAAATAGGCGGCGAAAATCGCGATGCTTATAAGTGTCATCATTCCCGGCAATCTGCCTTTAATTTCTCGCCACGCTCCGGCAAGAAACACCCAGCCGCCGTATAAAAATACGATTGAGCCAAAAACTAAAGGGATATATTGAGAACCAAAAAACACCGGCGCTTTAAAATCAAAAAACGTTTTCAGAATGTCCGAATAAAAAATCACCGGTATGGTTAAAATCAAACTTATCCGGAATTTTTTGAGAAACATTTGCGGACTATGCCCAACATGTTTGTTATGAACCGCGTGTTGCTGATGCTCGATTTTCATTTTTAATCGGCTACATTAGCTTAATTCTTTCTTTTTTTCCTCAAATTCTTTTTTGTCAATTTCGCCCTTGGCATAACGTTCTTTAATAATATCTAAGGCAGATTTGTTTTCTCTTTTCCCCCCTTGGTTCGCCAACCATTTTAATAAAACAATTATGCCGGCAATAACCAATACCCAAAATAAAACCATAAAAATCCAGCCAAAACCGAAACCAAAACCGCTATAATCGTACATCATATTTTTTAATATAAAATTATTTATTTAATTACTCGACCTTTTATACGCCGCAGCCTCCTCCGCCTTGCGGCTGAATCGGTTCAACTTCGGAAAGAATTTGCTGGTAGCCAGAAGCGCTGAAATAAGCTGAACTTAAAATTTCTTTAGGGTCAACATTTTCCCAATCAACGCCGCGATTTTGAAAATATTTGGCAATAGTCAAATAAGTGTCCGGAAACCAGTAAGAATTGACAATAAGCGCGACGCGGTACATATCGCTTTCGGAAACTCCCTGATTTGCCATTAATTCCAACAGTCCCAACATTGCCATGCCGTGATTGCAATCCGGAAAATAAGTGGAATTTCCGCAACAGGGCCGGTAAATATTTTTAGAAACTCGTTCAACCAAAGATTGCTGTTCGTTTGTCAAATCAATGAATTGATGTTTGCTGTAATGATTCATCGTATCGTTTTGGCTCATTGTCCAGCCGCCAGTTGAAGCGAAATTTCCCGCGCCGCCGTATTGCGAGTCGGTCATTGGCCCGTTCTCTAAAATTTCATTTTTATTCGCCAAACCAAAAGCCCAAAACAAATTAAGAATATAACCGGCGTTTTCGGAATCGATTGTCAAATTTCCGTTATTTTCTCCGTAAAGAAGATTTTTGTCTTCATTATTTAATCCTCCGCGCTGATTATAAAGCATTTCAAATTTGTTGGCGTCAATGGCGCCGGATTCAACCAGTTGTTTTCCTAAATTTCCCCACTTGACCGGCAGTTCAACGCCGTTTGCAGGAATAATTTCTTCCGCGGCAAAATTTGATTGCGATTCCGGCGCGTTAACAGCTTTTAATCCCGCGCCGTAAATTAAAGCGCCGGCGATAAGCACGCTGGAAAATATCAGTGAAGTGGAAAGCAAAGGATTATTATTCATTAATCGTTATTTTATAATTTCCACGAAAATTTTCAATTCAATTTCCCGATTGGTCGGATCATTGGTTGGAATAAAAACCGAACGCGAAAATCGGCCTTCCGGCTCTTCGTGAAAATTGGGGTCAAATTTAACTTCTATGCTAATTTTTTCATTTGGAGCGGCTTCTTTTTTATCTGCTTGTGCGGAAGCGCAGCCGCAAGAAGTGGATATCTCTCCAATGATCAATTTCCCTTCGCCGCCGTTTAAAATAGTAAATTTTTTACTGACAACGCCGTCAATTCTGCTGATTTTCCCAAAATCATATTCCAAAACGCTTATTTCAGCTTTCGGATTTTTATCGGAATTTGATTGAAAAGACAAAGACGGCCTATTTAGCATTCTTTTGACGCCAGAATTCGCCTCATCTATTTCTTCCCCGATATGTACAAGTTGTTTTTCAATTGCTGAAATCTTTTTGTTGGCGATAAAAAAGTTGGCGATCAGAATCATAATGCCGATAAACAATGTCGAAATCGCGATGATTTGGATATTTTTTATTAATTTTTCCATATTTATTTTATTACATTGGCTTCAATTGACAATTGAAGCGTTGGATTTATTTTAGAATTTGTTTCTAAATAAATAAGGCGTTTGACTTTGCCGATATCTTCCGGGCCGTGCGCCACCGGGTCAAAAACCGCTTCAACGATAATTGATTCGCCGTTTTTTACTTCAATGTTCGCCGCGCTTAAACCTCCCCCATGCCCCGGCATACCGAAAATTCCCAATTCTTTTCCATTTTCGTCAATAATGACGGCTGTCGTGCACATGCAAGAAGTATAAACTTTCTTGATGATTATTTTTTCATTTCCTTCGTTTTTAAGCTTAAATTTGTAAAAGGCGTTTCCGTCAGCCATAGGAATCGTTCCGAAATCAAATGCCGGTTCTTCGGCTACAAGAGCACTATTCGAAATTACATTTACCGCGCCGCTGTTCTGCCGGCTTGTCCCAAAGCTCAAAAACCATATCAATCCTCCGATAACAAGAATTACGATGATTGCAATGATAATAATATTTTTATTTTTCATAATTAGAATTTTATTCGAAACAAAATAAACATAAATACAAATCCCGCCGATTGCGTCCGCTATAGCTTTATGTAACAGCGGATTATACGGAATTCATGTCTTATGTTTTTTTACTAAAAAGAGGGGCTATTTTCGCGGAGAGCAAGCCAAGAAAAAAATTTTTGCCGAGAAATTGGAATTAAAAAATCTAAAAATCGCCTGGCTCGAAAATAAATGGCGGGTTTTAATAATCCGCGGCCGATGATGTTATCAAAAATTCCAAAAGTAAAAGATAAAAACAGAGCGGCGAGACAGGCAAGAAAAAGAATTATTGCGGAATTATTAAACGTTGAAATCAAAAAAATTTTGAAAAAATTGAAGTGAAAAACGATAAAAGAAATCGGGCTGTTTTCAGCTAAACAATCCGCGCCATTGGCAACCGCGGCAATACAACCGTCTTGGCCGTGTTCACCGTTGTGATTCATGCCGACAATTCCAAAAACAGCTGCTCCGACAAAGCTGAAAATCAATATCGTTGTAAATGCGAATTTCATAAAAAATAATTATAAATCAAAATATCTAAAATATCAACGGTTGAATTATGGCGTTATTGTTTCCTTGTTCTTTTTCTTTCGTGTTCCGATAAAATCGCCTTTCTGATGCGGATATTTTTTGGGGTAATTTCAACCAATTCGTCTTCACCGATGTAATCCAAAGCGTCTTCCAGCCCCATCTGCTTCGGCGCTTCAAGCCCTTCCTGAACGCCGAAATTTTTTGTCCGAAAATTAGTCAGTTCCTTCGTTTTGCAGATATTCACCATAATGTCTTCGGCTTTGGCATTTTGTCCCACCACCATTCCCTCATAAATTTCAACGCCCGGCCCGATAAAAAGCCGTCCCCGGCCTTGAGCGTTCAATAAGCCATAACTGTTGGAGACCCCGCTTTCCGAAGCCATCAATGAACCGTGAGGATTTGAAAAAAATTCTCCCTTAAATTCTTCATAGCCCATAAAAATGCTGTTGATTATCCCCAACCCCTTGGTATTTATTAAAAATTCGTTCCTGATGCCGATTAATCCTCTTGTCGGGACGACAAAATCCAGGCGAGCTTCCTCGCGCTCCACTTTCATGTCTTTCATTTTTCCCAATCTGCGGCCCATCATTTCGATAATAATTCCGGAAAATTTATCCGGCGACTCGATAAAAACAAGTTCCATCGGTTCCATTGTCTTTCCGTCAACTTCTTTTAAAATCACTTGGGGCTTGGAAACTTCCAACTCATGTCCTTCGCGCCGCATTTTTTCAATCAAAATCGCCAAATGCAATTCTCCTCGTCCGGAAACAATCCAGCGGTCGGAAACGCCGGCCGGAACCACTTTCAACGCCACATCGGTTTCAAGTTCCTGTTCCAAACGTTCTTTAAGATTGCGCGAGGTCGTGTATTGGCCGTCTTTGCCGACTAACGGCGAAGTATTGACGCCGAAAGTCATTTTAATGGTCGGTTCGTCAATGGTGATAACCGGCAAAGCCTCGGGATTGTCAATATCAGAAATGGTTTCGCCGATGGAAATATCGGCGATGCCGGAAATCGCAACGATGTCGCCGGCCGCCGCTTCTTCAACGTTTATTCTGTTCAAACCGTCGAAAAGCATCACCGAGGTCAATTGAATTTTTTTAATTTCACCGTTGCGATTAATATGGCTGACAACCATTCCTTTTTTCAAAACGCCCGAATACAGACGGCCGATGGCGATTTTGCCTTTGTAGTTGTCGTAAGCCAGATTCACCGTCAGCATCTGCAGCGGCTTATTTGAATTGATTATCGGCGCCGGAATATATTCAATAATTTTTTCAAAAAGCGGCTGGACATTTTCCATTTTGCTTAAATCCGGCTCCAAGCCCGCTTTGCCCTGGATAGAAGAAGCGTAAATAACCGGAAAATTTATTTGTTCGTCGCCGGCCCCCAATTCAATGAATAAATCAAACGTCTGATTCAGCGCCCATTGCGGCCTGGCATCGGGCTTGTCAATTTTATTGATGACCAGAATAATTTTATGGCCCGCTTGAATCGCTTTTCTCAAAACGAATTTTGTCTGCGGCATCGGCCCTTCCTTGGCGTCAACCAAAAGCAGAACGCCGTCAACCATTCTCATAATCCGCTCCACCTCGCCGCCGAAATCGGCGTGGCCAGGCGTGTCAACGATGTTGATTTTCACGCCTTTATGCTTAATTGACGCGTTTTTCGAGAAAATGGTGATTCCCCGCTCTTTTTCAAGCTCATTGGAATCCATTATTAAATTGTTTGCCTCATCGGTTTTTAATTTAAATCCCTCCGATTGCTTTAAAAGCGCGTCGACCAAAGTGGTTTTGCCGTGGTCAACGTGGGCAATGATGGCGATGTTTCTGATATTCATAATTAAAAAATACGACCGAATTTTTGGGGTCGTGTTATTACGATATCGCAAACCGATAAAATTGGCAAGAACTCCGCTAAATTTTCGCGGTTGCCTGACAAGAAAATCCGCTCTCTTTGAGCGGATTTTCTTTGCGACTTGATTCTTCAAAAACTGCTGATTTATTGCGTGGAGAATGACTGTTGACTGGAAGTCGCCGCGTTGTTTGAAGAATCTTTTGATTCCACGACATAAAAGTAAGTGGTGGTGGCGTTAAGCCCCGATAACGAAACGTTATGGCTTAAAACTAAAGCAACGTCAGCCTGCGAAGGCGTTGAGGTGCTGGAAATATCAATCGAAGTTGTGGTCGAATAATAAACCTTGCTGGTTGACAATTCATTGGTTATCCAAGCAACGACAGCCGAAGTCGAACTCGCGCTAACGGCAATGGCAGAAATAACGGGCGCGATTGTGTCCGGCGTTGAAGTTGCCGCGGGCGGCGTTGATGTCGCAAGTTTTGCAAGAATGCCGGGCGGCAATGTCTGGCAAGCGGGAACAATGAGACGAACTCCGTCTTGTTTGCGCAACCAGCCGGGCGCAATTAAATGGCCGGGCGGAACAATAGCGCACGGTTTCCCGCCCGCAGAGCTAGTGGCGTTTTCAAAAGCCAGCGGATTTTTTTTCAAAAGTTCGTTTATTTTGCCAAGCGTTTTCGGTCCGACAATTCCCACGGATTCAAACCCGTGTTTTTTTTGAAATAGTTTTACGGCGCGGTTGGTCAGCGGCCCAAAAAATCCGGAAATAATTCCTTCGGGATATATTCCTTGGTCAGCCGCTAAAATCGCCTGAAGAATTTTTACTTGGTCTCCTTGCGCTCCTTGCCTTAAAGTCGTTGCTAGCTGAACGACCATTTGCTGTGTTTGCTCCTGAAGCTGTTTAATTTGCGTCTGAAGCTCTTGAATTTTCGCAAGCATTTCCTGAATGGTCGGCTGGCTGGAAGTTGCGGAAGTTTGAGCAATCGCCCCGAAAGGCGCAATGCCTATCATTAAAAGCGTTAAAAAAACTGAAATTTTTTTCATAAATTTATTACTTTCAATCATTATAATTCTCGCCGACCTTTGAAATTTAAAAACAATAATATCTTAATTATGGAAAATGTCAACTTTTTATTGCGCCCCTTTTCTTAAAATAAACGCACTTGCCGCATTCCAAATCATCGCCGGGATAAGGGCCGTTTAATAATTTAACCATTTCCGTTATTTTTTTCTCAAGCGCGCCGAGGTCAATTTTTACCGGATCAATATGGCTCACGAATTCCACGTTCAGGGATGGATTTTTTGTGTCTTTCACAAAGTAATGCAAAAGTATTGCGCGATCCGACGGTCTGTATCCATGTTCGCGAAACATCAACGCGTAGGCGTTAAGCTGCGACACATAGTATTTTTGCTTGTCTTCTTTGGGAGCGTATCCCGAAGATTTAAAATCGGTTGGAATCAATCGACCGTCTTTTTCAACAAGCACCTCGTCTAATTTACCCGAAAGCATATAGCCGATTTTTTCATTTATAATTCTCAAGTGCGATGAATGCCCGCGCCATTTATTCAAAGTTTCCAAATCGCCGAAAAGAGACACGCCCTTTTCCCCGAGTTCTTGTATTTCCGGAGGTAATTCGTTTTTCTCCCGATACGTGTCATAACGCGACTTAAAAATGCTGTCCATTGCCATATTTAGCACCGGCGGAATGCCCGGCGCCTTTTCATGATGATTTTCAATCCAAAAACAAGCTTCACATTCTTCAAAACTGTATAATCCGCTCGGGCTTAATCTCCATAATCCTTCTTTTGATTTCATTGTATTTTATTATAATAAAAATTTGGAGAATAAAAAACCGTCCCGCCTAGGCGGGACGGTTTTTTTAACAATTGCTTATGCGCGCGATACGTTTGTGGCGGCCGGGCCTTTTTCGCCCTGGACGACTTCGAAAGTGACGGCATCGCCAACTTTCAATTCATCAAACGTTACGCCACTTAATTCTTTGGAATGAAAGAAAAGATCCTTTGTTTCGCCTTCGCGAGAAATGAATCCAAATCCCCTATCCGTAAGAGTTTTAATGGTTCCGTTCATGTGATTTTATTTTTTAAGAAACTCGACTCTGTTTCTGCTTGCGCGTTCATCGCGCTTAATTGTCATAATAGTTTATAAAACATATTTTGTCAAGTCAAGAATATTAAAGCAATTAATCTTCATTTATTTTATATTTAAAAGTTCAACTTCAAAAATAAGAGTCGACTTCGGAGGAATAACTCCGGAGATGCCGTTTTCTCCGTAAGCCAAATTATAAGGAATCGTCAATTTTCTTTTTTCTCCGACTTTCATCCCTAAAACGCCGATGTCCCAGCCTTTAATCACTTGGCCTGCCCCCAAAATAAATTCAAAAGGTTGGCCGCGGTCCAAACTGGAATCAAACTTTTTTCCGTCTTCAAGCCAGCCCGTATAATGAACGGAAACTTTATCGCCTGCTTTCATCTCATCCCCCTTACCTGTTTTCAAAACTTCAATAATCGGCGTATTTTCAACAATTTGGCTTTTAATCGACTGGCTTTCACTTCCAGAATCATTGACGTTAAAATTAAAATACCGCGCTCCGTAATAAGCGGCGATAAAAACAACGATTATCGCCAAAATTGTCCATAAAATATTTTTATCCATAATCAAAATATTACACCACTCTTGTTTTTTGCGCGAGACTCTCTTAATTTTTGAACTTCTTGATTTGTAAGAAAACGGTGGCCGCCGACGCCAAGATTGCCCAATAATACATCCCCCATCCGGACCCGTTTTAATTTGACGACGGTAAGATGAATATATTCGCACATTCTGCGAATCTGATGTTTTCTTCCCTCTTTAAGAACAACGCGAAAAGTGTGGCTGTTTAAAACCTTGACAGCCGCCGGAAGAGTTTTTCCGTCTTCAAGCTCAATGCCTTTCTCAAATGAACGAATTATTTGAGAAGCGTTTATTTTTTCCCGGACGGCAACTTCATATTCTTTCTCCATAATATGGTCGTCTCCGGTTGCGGCCCTTGCGATAACACCGTCATTTGAAAGCAAAAGCAGTCCCTCGCTTTCTTTATCAAGCCGCCCCACAATATTTAATTTGGAAAATTGAGGAAAAAGATCATATATCGTTTTCCCCTCGGAAGGAATCCTCGAAGAAACAATTCCTCTTGGCTTATAAATAATTACGCTTTCTTTTTTGTTCTCTTTGCCGGCTGATTTAATGACTACTTCCACCTTATCCGTTCCCGGATTGATTTTGACTCCCATTTCCTTGACAACTTTGCCGTTTACGACAACCAAACCGCGCCTGATAAAATCTTCGGCTTCCCGACGCGAACAAACGCCTTGGTCCGAAAGATATTTTTGAATTCTTATGCTTTTATAAATCACGTTTATTTCCGCCATATTTCTTTCTTAATAAAATAAAAACTATTACCAGAGAAGAATAATTTAAAATAATAAACCACGGTTCGCTCCATAAAAACCCGTTGAATTTAAAATCGGAGGCGGGCCATAAAAACGGCGTCGGATAAAATTTATAACTGTGAGTCGGAATATCGATTAAAATATGCAAAAGCCAAGCGAACATTTCCCAAACCGGTCTTTTAAAAATCAAGTATGCAATGCCGAAAATAACGACAAACGCGATTAAACTGTGGCTGAAATTATAAAGCAAACTTGTAATTTTAAAAATTAAAAGAGTGTCTGGCTTTGCCGGCTCTGTCGCGTCAGGACTTGGAAAGTCAGAAAAATTTGAATAACCGAAAATTAAACCTCCAAATAGCCAGATAAAAAGCGGAGCAAATGAAAAAACATCGGGGAAAATACCAAAAAGAACAGCGAGCCATGTTTTCATTCGCTGTTTTACTTTTATATTTGCGCTTTTATAAATTGCCGCGCTCCAAAGCCCGTGAGAAAATACATCCATATATATTAATTATACCACTTTTTTATTTTTTATCTTTTAATTTTTCCGGCAAAAAACTGTCTTTGGAGTATTTTTCGTACTCCTTGCCGTACCCCAATTCTTTCATTAACTTAGTTTCAGGATTGCGCAAATTTAAAGGAATAGGCAGGTTGCCAAATTTTTTAACATCCGCCATCGCCTCCATATACGCCTCATAGGCGCTCCTGTCTTTTTTACATTGACACAAATATGCGACTCCATGCGCCAAGTTAATTCCGCATTCCGGCAAGCCGATTATCTCCACCGCCCTAAAAACATCATTTGCCACCATAAGAGCCGCCGGCTGAGCCAAACCGACATCTTCGCTGGCAAAAATAACCATCCGTCGGGCAATAAATTTCGGGTCCTCTCCGGCGTCAATCATCCGCGCCAAATAATATAAAGCCGCGTCCGATTGGCCGGCTCTCATGCTTTTAATAAAAGCTGAAATTGTATTGTAATGCTCCTCTCCTTTTTTATCATAACGCAGAAACTTTGATTGCAAAGCATTCTTCAAATTATCAACCGTGATTTTTCCGTATAAGCTATTTGTATTTTCGAGTATCGTAATCGCCTGTCTTGCGTCGCCATTTGCCATATTTATCAGCCAATCGCGCGTTTCTTTGTCCATCTTAAAACCGACGCGCTTTATAATTTTTGCCATCTCTTCGTCTGATAAAGAGTTTAAAATAAAAACGCGGCAACGAGAAAGAAGCGGAGAAATAACTTCAAAACTGGGATTCTCCGTGGTAGCGCCGATTAAAGTAATTTTACCGTTTTCCGCAAAAGGCAATAAATAATCCTGTTGGGCTTTATTAAAGCGGTGGATTTCATCCAAAAATAAAACCTTTGGCTTGCCCCAAGAATTTTCTTCAATAGCGCGTTTAATGTCTTCTTTGCCGGCCGAAACCGCGGAAAGCTCGTAGATTTGAGCGTCAAGAGCGCTCGCGTATATTTTCGCCAAAGTTGTTTTTCCGCTCCCCGGCGGACCCCACAAAATAAACGAAAAAAGGTGTTTGTTTTTAACGGCAATATTCAACGGCTTATTTTCCCCAACCAAATGCTCCTGTCCGATAAATTCTTTTAGAGTTTTAGGCCTGATTTTTGACGCCAATGGTTCCATACGCCTTTATACTACTATCAAAACTCCTCTTTATCAAAGAAAAACTTGTGGTTCGCACTATTGTTTGAAAAAACTCCCGTTTGGAAGTTTTGCGCTCGAACCTGTGAAAAAGCCCACCAATAAAGAGAAAAGTGCCGCTTTTCGCGATATTCATCCTATTTGGCTCCACACCCTGAACGAAATCCGAACGCATTTTCGGGAAACCCCCGACGAATGAAGCCGCCCCGCCGCCGCTCGCTAACGCTCGCCAGCCAGCAAAAAAGTTTTCTCTGCATTTCTGATTTTGCACGCGCCGGATTTTTTCTTCTAAAAGGAAAAGAAAACTTTTTTGCTGGGTTCTGCTCTCAACGAGCAGGCGGCGGGGCTGGCCTCTTTTGTATTCGCTCGGACGACTCGGCATTACTCCCGACGACTCGGCATTACTCCCCCCCCCCAACCCCCTCCTGCCGAGCCATCCTCGCTTCGGCAAAAGGATTTTTTGGCGGCGGATAGTGTCCTGTGGATAATTCCCCCTTGATTGAACTTATACGTTTTGTATAATACTAAGTAGGACGGTTGCAGTTTAAAAATCAATTCGCGCGAGATCGGTTATCACTTCGAAGATTCTAGATCATTCTCTGTTATTGAGAATATCTGACCTCTCCTGTTTTGACAAGGAGTGGACCTTGCCCCGACATGTATATACATGTGTGCCCTATGCTTCATGTAATCCTTGAGGGACAAGTTAAGTCAAGTTGCTTTAGGCGTTGAGCTTAATGCTTCACTTGCACAGGGACTGCCATAACCTCACGGTTACTGGTATTACCGGAAGGTTTTTATCGAAAACTGATAACCGTGAGGAGTTGGTGTGTTCCGCGTAGTAAATTAAAGGTCAATTATTAACCGTCCCCTTTAACTAAAAACACATGGAGCAAACAATGAAACACCAAAATCCAATTGCTGAATTGTGCCTTCCGTATAAAGGGGCGATTATCATTTATGAAGTGGTTGAGGTGCTTACGGATAATTTTACAAATTATCCGTATCCTCAAAGACCTTCTGCGGTAATCGCCCCTTAGTCGTTCTATATGTATACATTTCCTGATTTAATCAAAAAAATTAGAGACGAAGCTGGTTTAACTCAAGCCGAATTTGCAAAAGCACTCGGCGTATCTGCTGTGCTTATTGCAATGGTAGAAACTGGTCAAAAAGAAGTTTCAAAAAATTTGCTTATTAAAATTGCTGAATTATTAAATGTTCATCCTTCATCAATAACTCCGTTTCTGTTTATAGATAGAGAGAAATTCAGTAAAGACCCTTCAGCAATAGATAAAAAATTTATTGAATGGGGGGAGAAAATGCAAACGCACTTAATAAAAGATCGGGCGAAACTCCTCAAAAAATATGCAAACTAGTAGATACCCAAAACTTTACATACGGAGCAAGAACGAACTGGCAAAACATTTAAGCCATAGTAAGTTTCCGAAAGAGGAGGCGTTGGCTTTAATAAACGACACTCTTAAAAACTTTAACAAATATTGGAAAGATAACGAATATAAATCAGAACCAGAAAAAGAAAAATTTGTCAGAAGTGCGAAGGGCACACCACTAGGGAGGCTTTTAGATAACATTAACAAGTCTGTTCTTGCCCCACATGATAAAATGCTCCCCGTTTTTATATTTGGCGGTGTGAAAAATATGAACCATGCGAAAGCGGCAAAGTATTTACTCGGGAGAAAGCGAAAACGAACCTCTCTAAAATTAGATATAGCTCGCTTCTTTGAACAAATAAGTGAAGAAAGAGTTTATCACTTCCTCCATGACAAGTGCGCGTGTAGTAAAAGGGCCGCAAAATTACTTGCAGGTTTTTGTTGTGTACCTAAGGGGCACAAGGGATCCGGTTTTGAATATAAAACGATAGCTCGCGGATTTGCCACATCCTCACGTCTTGCCATCTGGTGCAATTTAGACACTTTTATCAGGCTGGATCGTCTTGTTCAAAAACGACTTAAAGGGAAAGACGCTCGTATCGCTATTTATGTTGATGATATTGGAATAACTGCTAGCAGAGTATCAAAAGAAGAAATGAAAAAGTTATCTGACGAAATTACAAAGCTTCTACTAAATGCAGACAGAAACCAAAGATTGCCGATAAATGAGAAAAAGACAAAAATATCTTCCCACGAGGAGGGTATAGAACATCTTGGCTTGCGGTTATACAGAAATAGATTGTCTGTTGGCGCAAAAACAAAATCAAAAATAGATAGGGCAAGGAATAAAAGTGAACGCAAGCCACTGATTAGATACAAGCATTATGTTGAGAAAATCTGATTGCTTGTATGGAAAACTTTGTGTATACTAAAGTTAGCGAGAAAATTATGACCCCCGGTTACGAAAACGATTTAGAGAACGAATATTCAAAAACTGTCGACCTAGAGCATAGGCGTGCTTTTGGGCAATTCTTTACCCCCTTTAAAATTGCAAAGTTTATGTCGGAGTGGGTTTTAGATAGTGAAAAACAGGAAATGGAGGTTTTAGATCCAGCCGCGGGCTTTGGGATTTTCCCTCGCGTAATGTCTTCCTTTAATAAGCGAAAAAAAATTAACTTTGACCTCTGGGAGATAGACGAAAACATCGCAAAAAAACTAAAAGATGTTATACAAGAAATTAAAATGGAGGCGGTGATACATCAAGCAGATTTTCTAAAAAATGGCTGGGACAAAAAATATGACGGTATTATTGCAAATCCGCCATATTTCAAACACCACTACATAAATGAAAAAGAGAAAGTTTTTCAGGAAATTTGTCTGCGAACATACTTTAGATTTAGTATTCAAACTAATATTTACTGCTGGTTTTTAATTAAAGCTATAAATTTACTTGATAAAGGGGGGAGGTTAGCATTTATTGTGCCAAGTGAATTTTTTAATGCGAACTATGGTGAAAAAGTTAAAGAGTATCTAAAACAATGTGGTGTTGTCCTTCATTTTATCAGCGTTAATTTTGAGGAAAATGTTTTTGATAATGCACTGACTACATCAGTAATTATTCTTGCCGAGAAAAGTCCACAGAAGCATGAAAGTATAAATTTTTACACAGTGCATAATGTGAAAGAACTCGTTTCTGTAAAAGATTTTCTCAACAAACACCCAAAAAAGACCTTCAAGATTGCTGACCTAAATCCTAAAACAAAATGGAGAAATTATTTTAATGGCGATAAAGATATATTCTCGAAAGAACTTGTCTCACTTTCGACATTCGGCAAATTTTCTAGGGGCATAGCAACGGGGGCAAATCATTATTTCACACTTTCCTTACCAGAAGTTGAGGAGCATAAAATATCAAAAAAATGCCTGCGCCCATGTATCACAAAAGCCGTGCACGCGAAAGATATTTACTTTAGTGACGAGCATTTTGATAAACTCAGGGAACAAGAAAAGAAAGTTTATTTATTTGATGGGGAAAAATCACAAGAACAAAGTTGTAAAAACTATATTGCACTTGGGGAAAAACAGGGTGTCAGTCAAAAATATCTTACAAAAAATCGAGATCCGTGGTATGCGCTAGAAAAAAGAGATGTTGCCCCGATTTGGGTAACGGTTTTTGGGAGAAGTGGTTTAAAATTTGTATGGAACGATTCTTCCTGTATTAACCTAACTTGTTTTCATGCTTTTTATCCTACCGAATTAGGAAAAAACTACCTAGATATATTATTTATTTATCTGTATTCAAATACGGCCCAAAAATTATTTGACAGAGAAAAAAGAGAATATGGCGGGGGGCTTGGAAAATTTGAGCCAAACGATCTTAACAAAGCTTTTGTTGTCGATTTTAGATTGCTCGACAAGAAACAAATCTCTATTTTAGCGAACCTCCAAAGAGATTTTCTCAAATCAGAAAAAAACGAAAGAGAACAATTTTTGAAAAAAGCTGATGATATTTTTAAACCTCTTGCTCAATCAGTTTTTTCAAAATAGCTTCATCAAGTTTTGCCTTGCCACCCTCAAAGCTTACGTGATGAAGAAGCCTCCCTCCGGCAAGCTCTTTTCTTATACCCAAAAGATTCGGCTCGCCTATATTTTCGCTTATTAAATGACCATTGTTTAAATACATGTGAATGGTCTCCTTGTACTGATTTTTAGGATTCTTTTCAATAACAAAAGCTAGTGCGTCATTTTTTAAACCGACAACCTTTTTATTTTTGATACCCTTTTCTGAAATATCTGTGTCTCTCAATAATGACAAAATTTCGCTGAACGATATCACATAGATTGCATCAAAAAATACTTGAACGTAAAAATGCGGAACATTAAAAGTATCAATCCATTTTAGTACGATCAAAAGATCCTCCACTTTTGGAGTGAAACTCAAAAACGGACGTTCTTTTTTGGCGATAAATTTTTTTGTTAGATATGCGCTAGATCGCACTTCAAATCCCGCTGTCGCTTGCGGAACAATTTTTGCAAGTTCTCCATGAGATAATTTACTGATATCGTCACCCCATTCTTTTTTGTAAATTTTGGGGTCAAATAGTAAAACATCAGGCCTCTTACCGATTGCGTCCAGCTCATCTTGATACTGATTATAAAAGTCTTTGAAGTCGGGGTCTCCAGCAATAATCTTGTCTGATTTCCCATATCTAACGGGGACTAAATCAAGGTTAGATGCTTTAAGGGAACGAAAGAAAAGCATCTCCGCCCAATCTCCTTGTTCGTTGTGTGTAAGAAAATCAGAAAATGCTTGCGTGGGTGGTGTTCCTCTCTTGCGTTTCGCTCCCAGATTAACAATATTTGGCGAAATATCCTTCGCAATTTTATGTATTTTGTCCTTATAACTCATATTCCTTTGAAAAAATCAGAGATGCTGATTTTTAGCGCTTTAGAAACTTTTTCGATATTTTCAAGCGTTATGTTCTTTTCTGCTCGTTCAATCATGCCGATATATGTCCGGTGAACACCGGCGCGTGAGGCTAATTCTTCCTGTGATAAACCTAACCTCGCCCGCTCCTCGCGGACTTTTTTACCAAATTTGATAAGGATTTCTCTTTTCATAGTTGATAACTGTAGTATATCCACTTGCTAACTTTGGTGCTACATACTATAGTTAGCGTATGGATTTATTGATTTTAGGGAGTTCCTACAACTTGCCCGCGCACGGGAGCGGTGGGGCAAGGGCAAGAATAAATAATTCCGCCGCCAAAAAATCCTTTTGCCGAAGCGAGGACGGCTCGGCAGGAGGGGGTTGGGGGGGAGTAATGCCGAGTCGTCCGAGCGAATACAAAAGAGGCCAGCCCCGCCGCCTGCTCGTTGAGAGCAGAACCCAGCAAAAAAGTTTTCTTTTCCGCAGAACCCAGCAAAAAAGTTTTCTTTTCCTTTTTCCTTCGACTTTGCTTAGGATGGTGAATTTGCCGAACCACAAGTTTTTCTTTGGCGGCAAATTCCATTTCTAAAGATTAAACAACAACTTGATTATTAACGCTATAACAACCACTATGAGTAACCCTCTAAGCCACTTATCACCAAACTTTAGTGCAGTGTGTGCGCCGATATACGAGCCCACCATTGAAGTAATGGCCAATGGCACCGCAAGAGAAAAATCGATGTTGTCTCTTCTTACAAAAACAAAAAGTGCCGCAATAAGCATAATGGCGGTAACAAAAACAGAATCAGCAATTCCTTGCATTAAGTCTCTACCAAGCAACAAGACAAATAAAAATATCAAAAATGTTGCGACCCCTACCGAAAAGAACCCGCCGTATATACCCAAGATGAAACATAAAATACCTGCAATAATAAAATCTTTTCTATTGAGTTTTTTGTTTTCAATCTCAAGGCCAGCAGAAGGTTTTTTGAAAATCAAAAAGATTAAGCCGAAAAAGAAAATAGCAACAATTTTAGATAAAATCTCTTTGTTAATATCAAGGACAAGATTAGCACCGATAAAAGCACCTATGAGCGAGATTATGGAGAGAGGTAAAACAATTCTAAAATTTATTTTATGGTTCTTCCAATATTTGAAGACCGCAACGACATTTATCAACCACCCCGAAAGAATATTGGTACCAATGGCTAATGTGGGTGTTAGCCCAAGAAAAAGTAGAGCTGGCAACGTAATGAGTGCTCCGGCACCAACTTGTGCCCCTACAAATCCCCCCACCAAACCGGCAAGAGATATAAAAATTAAACTAAAATCCATTTATGAAAAATTTTCTTTTACTTTTAATTTTATTAAAAACGAAACCGCCAATTGATTTTTTCGCCCAAAATTCCGTTCAATTTGGTCGCCGAGCGAAGCGAGGCGACCTACAAATCGTTGACTTTTCCTTACTGGCTCCGCGGGTAGGATTCGAACCTACGACCAATCGCTTAACAGGCGACCGCTCTACCACTGAGCTACCGCGGAATATCATTACAATTTAACAAAAAATAAACGGATTTTCAATTCTTGGGCGGGTAAACAGCCATCAACCATCTCAAAATCAAATCGCTCGGTTTTCTGATTTTTTCGCCCGGGAAATCAAACCAAACCCTTTCAAATGTTTTCAAATCCATTTTTCTGACTTTGCCGATTTCTGGATCGGCCAGAAAAATATGATTTTTCGTCGCGGCAACAATTGCGGAATAATGGCCTTCGTCTTCCGAAAACCAATCCACTATAACCGGTATTTTCTTTTTCAAATAAAATTTAATGTCTTCCGAAGACGCGCCGGATTTGATAACAAATTTCAATTTTATTTTTTTTAATCCTGTTCTGAATCCTCTTTCATCTGTCCCCTTTTCTCGGGTGGTCTTCAAAATTTCAGCCAGATAATTCTCGCCATAATTCAATCCGTAAAAATCCAAAACCATTTTCAAAGCCACCGGCCCGCAAAAACCCGACTTTGTCTGTTTCATCGGTTTAATTTTCAATATCGTTGTCTTCATCAATTTCACTCACCATCTCGTCTAAATCATTTTTAATGAGTTTCGGCATCATTTTTTCTATTTCTTCTTTTTTAAGCGCAATGCCTTTATTTAAAAAAACTTGTTTAATCGTTTCCGGCGTCATAAAATCAATATTTTCAAACTCAGCAAATTCCAACACTTTTCCCTCTTTGTCTTTAATAAAAAATCTTTTTATTTCTTTTTTATTGTTTTTAATATTATAATGCGCTTCAGCAGTCCTCCCGTCGGACAAAGGAATGTCTTGTTTAACAATTTCTATTTCTTTTTTAGGCTGTTCAAATTTTTCCATACTCAGTTAATTCAACGTTTTCGCTTTTTCCAGCCTCAAAATAAGCAAACTCAAAATAAAAAGAATTGTTGAAATAAACGCCGAAAGAAGACAATATGGACAAAGCGCTTTAATCACAAAAACTTGGAGATAAACGAAATAAACGGAAGCGAGAAAACCCAAAAACGCCAGGACAGCCGCAAGTTTGACAATAACGTTTCTGGCAAAATAAGCGTAAAAAATCATTAAAGAAAAAATCGCAAAATAAAAAATCGCTCCGAGAAGGGAAAGTGGAACGCCGCCGATGTAAGAATATTTGCTTTTAAAAACTTCGCCGCAATCGAAAAAAGAAGAAATTGGACACGGCGGCGGCAAACCGGCGCCATGCTGCCAAATCAAATAAACCGAGTCGAAAAAACCGGCTAAACTCATCAATAAAAAAACAACGATAAACCAATTACGGATTGTTAATTGCTTGAGAAATGGCATTTTTAAATTCTTCATAGCTTCGCGGCGAAATTTTTCGGCCGTTCAAGAAAAACGTCGGCGTGGCGTTAACGCCGGCTTCAAGGCCGCTCCGCGAATCGCCGCTTATTTTATCTTTCGATTCTTTTAAATTCAAATCGTCTTTGAACCGGTTAATATCCAGTCCGATTTTTTGGGCATAACCCGCGAAAATATCTTCGGCGTTTAACGCCTCGCTCCACTCTTTTTGATTTTCAAAAATCAAATCGTGTATTTCCCAAAATTTTCCCTGCCTGCCGGCCGCTTCGGAAGCCATTGCCGCCGATTCCGCGTTTTTATGCTGGCTAAGCGGAAAATGGCGATAAACAAAAACGATTCTGTCTTTGAATTCATCTGTAATTTGTTTCACTGTCGGCTCGTAAGCGACGCAAGCCGGACATTGAAAATCGCTGTATTCAATCAAAATAATCTTGGCATTTTTATCGCCTTTTGTCCAGTCAGAAGCGGAAACCGCGTTCATCCCCAAAACCGGCTGTTCCGGAGAACTTCCTTTGTATTTTATCGCCAAAAAAACAAAACCGGCAATCACCAAAAAAATAATCGCGCCAAAAACCAGCCGTTCAATCATCCGGCTCCACGCTTCTTTTTTTCGTTTTTCTTCTTTCTCCGATTGTTTTAATTCGTATTGTTCTTTTGACATATTAAGATAAAGAAGCCCCCGCCTGAATTTTCGACAGGGGCAAATTATCGTGGAACTCCCGCAAACCAATAAGCGCCGCTCCACCAATAATCGTCTCCTAAACAAACCAGATATAATTCCCGACTAAAGCGATCGCCGTACAAAGCCGGATAGCAATTTTTATTAGCTGATTGCCTCCAGGCGGAACCAAAAGCGATTATCGTGAATTCTCGCTGAAGGTCCGGATATTTCTCGGCCAAAACGATAAGTTCCCGAATTTCGGCTGGCCGCAAATTCATCTTTTCGAACTCGCGGAATATCTTGTCGGTTTCTACAATATCGCCGAAATAAATAAGCATAACGTCGATTTTTTCTTTCCCCAGTCGTTTTACCGGAAAATGTTCGACGTTGATATCCGGATGAACCCAATTATATTTTCCGTCGTCAATACCGTCTTTTAGACTGCGGTAATAATCGACTTCTAAACGAAAAACCTGTTTTTGGTATGAATTTCCGGCTTCTTCGGCCGCGGCGAGATTAAAAACCGCAAAAATAGCCGTTCCCAACAGCAGCGCCCTCAATGTCTTCATCGGTTTCACCTCCCTTTTTTTCAAATTTAATCAAAGAGCTTCGATTATTAATTATAAGGAAATTTTTATATTTTACAAATAGATTTTTTTTAGATATTTATCAGCCTGCTTTAAATCCTGTAAATTGTTTATCGGCATCCAGAAGGCGGCTTTTTCTATTTTAATCGGATAATCACGGGCCATTTTAGCAATGGTTTGAGGAAGTCCGTATTCATTCTCGCCAATTAAAACTAAAGGATAGTCGAAAATTCTTTTGTCCAAAACATAAAGACCGCAGTTGATCAAGGCGCCAGTTGGAATTTTCTGGCTTTCAACAATTTCTCGCAGAACGCCGTCATCAATTTTAACAATGCCAAAACGCTCCGGCGCCTCGATTTTCTGCGCTAAAAGACAAAGTTTATGCCGCAGACAATTTTCCATATCTTTTTTAAGATACAAATTGTCACCCATAAGAACCAGAAATTTATTTTCAAGCGAATCTTTGGCAATGAAAAGCGCGTGGCCGGTGCCTAATTGTTCTGTTTGTTCGATGTATTTTATTTGACGGCCGCTAAAATAGTTGCCGATATGCTTTTTAATCCGGCTTCTTAAGCGCCCCACCACCAAAATAACCTCTTTAACTTCTTGTGGAAGTTGTGAAATGTTGTGCTCTAATACGGTTTTTTTACCGACTTTAAGCAGGCATTTTGGTATTTCTTCGGCGGCAGAACTTAATTTTATTCCTTCGCCAGCGACTAGAATAACGGCTTGCATGATTTTATAATAACAAAAAGGATGCCGCTACGCATCTTTTTTGAAATATATTATATGGATCTGTAAACCACAAGACTTACTAAGGCAAATACCAAAGAAAAATACAAAAAATAAGTTGAAATAACCAGCAATAACGGAAAAGGATAAATCGCGTGCAAAAGGAGAAGCCCTATGCCGAATGACTGAAGATTCATTTTTATCTTGCCGGCGCGGACTGCCTGCACGACAATATTCTGATATTTCTTTTTATAATAGCCGTTTAATATAAGAAGAAGCTCGATAAAAATAATTGCCGCCGCCAAATAAACATTTATAAATTTTGAAACAATAATCGCCGCCGCGCTCCCGATAAGCATCTTGTCGGCCAAGGGATCGGACATTTTTCCCCATTCGGTAATCTGATTTGTAACTCTTGCCAGGGCGCCGTCAATCATATCGGAAAAAGCGGATATGGAAAAAAGAATAATGCCGAAAAGATACTTTTCTGAAAATAAAAGCAATATTATAAAAGGGATTGTTAAAAAACGGAATATAGTTATATGATTGGGCGTAATCCAAGGCGGAAAAACTTTCAAAAAAATTTTAGCGATAACTACCTCAAGTTTTCCAAATTTTTTTGTGAGATTTTTTACTTGAATCATATAGTTTTATTCATATCTCAATGCCTCGATGGGATTGAGCGAGGCCGCTCTTCTTGCCGGATAATAACCGAAAATTATTCCTATCGCAGCCGATACTCCAAAGGCGAGAATTACCGCTTGCAAAGAAACTTGCGTGACGAGACCGGTAAAACTCGTCACAAGAAAAGAAATAGTCCAACCAAGAGCAACGCCTGCCGCACCTCCCAAAAAAGTAAGTGCGACCGCTTCGGCAAGAAACTGCATTGATATGTCTTTTTTCTTCGCGCCAATGGCTTTGCGAAGTCCAATTTCCCGCGTTCGTTCCGTAACGGTGGTAAGCATCATGTTCATAATTCCGATGCCGCCCACAATAAGCGAAATACCGGCAACCGCGGCAAGAAAAATGGTGAATGTGTCCGTCACTTGCGTGAGCGTGCCGAGAATATCCGCCTGCGAGACGATGGAGAAGTCCGGGCTTTGCGGATCCACGCGGTGTTTTGCGATAAGCATGGCAGTTGCCTCTTCTTGAACTTGAGGCATGAGGTCTTTACTTTGAACGCTTATGGCGATAGTTGAAAGAGAATCATCCCCGACAAGAATTTTTTGCATTGTAGTAAGCGGCACGAAAACAGTATCATCGGGATTGAAAAACCCCGCGCTGCCCTTTGATTGCAAAACGCCAATAACTTTGAAATTTACTCTGTTGATGCGAATGGTTTTGCCGACAGGGTCATTGCCTTCGCCAAAAAGGTCCTGCGCAACGGTGGGGCCGAGCACCGCTACTCGACCTAAACTTCTTACTTGCGCTTCGGTTATAAACGATCCGGCCCCTGGGGAGATATTTCTCACCGGCGCATAATCGGGTTCAACTCCGATTATGGTGGAGTTAGTATTATTGCCGCCAGCGACAATTTGAAATCTTCTTTGAACTTCCGGCGAGATATACGCGACTCCTGAAATTTGACGCAACACCTCGATGTCTTCATTTTTGAGCGTTTGCGCCGATCCTCGACCAGAGGAGACAATGCCTCTGCCGGGTTGGATAACCCCGGGCATTACCGTGAGGAGATTTGAACCGAGACCCTCAATGCTTGATTGAATCTGGCCCGATGCGCCTTGACCAATTGAAACCATGGCAATGACTGAACCGATCCCGATGACAATGCCAAGAATTGTGAGGCCTGACCTCGCTTTATTTGCCGAAAGGGCGTTATATGTTTCTTGAAAAATATCTTGGACTTTCATTTTGCGTTGTGATTATGATTATTGATGACACGCCGATTTTTGACTTTGCCATCCTCGACAATACTTCCGTCTCGGATATTAATAATGCGCTCGGCATGTTCGGCGACATAGGGTTCATGAGTGATTAAAACAATCGTCCGGCCTTGTTCTTGGTGAAGCCGCTGGAAAGTATCCAGCACCATTTCGCCTGTTTTGGTATCCAAATTTCCCGTCGGTTCATCGGCAAGCACAAGCATCGGATTATTTACAAGGGCCCGGGCAATAGCGACTCTTTGCATCATTCCGCCAGAAAGCTGGTTGGAATAATGATTCCAAAAATCCTCGGGAAGCGTCGCGCCCCGTAAAGCTTCTCGAGCTTGATTTTCCCGTTCTTCTTTGGAAATTCCAGCATATACCAAGGGAAGCATAACATTACGAAGCACGGTTGCCCGAGGAAGGAGATTAAACGATTGAAAGACAAAGCCGATTTTTTTCATACGGATGTCAGCCAATTCATTGTCGGAGAGTTTGGATATATCTTTATTATCTAAAAAATATTCTCCGCTTGTGGGCGTATCCAAACAACCGATGATGTGCATGAGAGTTGATTTGCCGGAACCAGAAGGACCCATGATTGCCACAAATTCTCCATCGTTTATCTTGAACGAAGTATTTTTTAGCGCGTGAGTTTCTATCTCTCCGTTTTTGTACGTTTTGACTATGTTTCTACACTCAATCATGGCTGTAATTTTTAACGCGTTCTTATTTGGCTGCCGCCTGTTGGAAGACCCGGAATTCTAATAGAGGAACTTTGTTGCGTTTGCGCGGCTTGAGAAGTTGATTGAATAATTCGCGTCACGACGGCGTCTCCCTCCTGAAGCCCTCTTACAATTTCGGTAAATTCATCATTAGAAAGACCAATTTCGACCCGTTGTTGGCGCGGAGAATTTTTAAGAATCGCTCCGCTTGAATTTGCCGCAAGCGCCGCGTTTTTATCGTCATCTCCTATAATTTCCGCATAATTTATTCCTCCCTGCGATTTAATCGCTGAATTTGGAACAAGAAGCGCGTTTGATTTTGCCTCAATAACAATTGCGGCGGAAACGCTCATCCCGGGCTTTATCCTGTCATCTTGAGTGTCAAAAGCGATTTTTACGGTATAAGTAACGACACCCTGCGAAACCGTCCCGACAGCGTCAATCTCCGCGACTTGACCCGTGATTGTAAAATTAGGTATGGCGTCAAAAACAAGTGTGGTTTTTTGACCAATTTTCACTTGAGCGACATCGACTTCATTTAAAGAAATTTCCGCAATTTTCTGACGAGTAATAAGCGTAGCAAGAACGCTTGCCGATGACACGGAATCGCCTTTCTTTAAATTTGTTTTAGCAATCACTCCGTTAAACGGAGCGCGAATATAATAATCGTCTAATTTTTCTTTGGCATCCAAAAGCGCGTTTTCTTTCTGTTTCACGGCGAGTTCCTGGCTCGCAACGTCAAAATCTGAACCGACAATCGCTTCTTTGTCCGTTTGAATCCCGTTTTTAATTGAAAGAAGGTTCAGAAGATGGGTGTTTGTTTTTCCCGTATAATTATTGATATTGGACAAATGCGTATTGGAAAGCGAATTCAACCTGAGACTCCTTTCGGTGAGTTTTTCTTGATAAAACTGGATTAAATTATTCGCGCTTTTAAGATAATCAGCGACATTTTTTGTGGTGTCATAAGTTTGGTTTATAAGATGTTCTATCGTCAAAGTATCGGAAAATCTTGAAACCGATTTATAATCCAAAAAATTTTGGTCATATGCCTTGCGCGCGTCTCGAAATTTTAAATATACATCATCTCTAAAACTTAAAGCGGCAGAATCGTATTGTTGAACCGCGTCCGCATAATAATCAATATTCCACTGGCTAATATTAAGCGTGCTTGAAAAAAGCGTGTCTTGAAGCCCGATCATAATTGTCGGCAAATCAATAAAAACGCTCGCGACAATATTAAACCCGTCTTCGTAATCTTTTTTAAGATTGTCTTTCGCTTTTTCGGTAATACTACGAAGGGTATAATCGTCGCCTTTTTTGCCCTTCATTTCTTCTAAAGTCAGCCTTACATTTTCCAGATTTAATTCTGCGTCGCGCACCGTTTTTTGCGCGTCTCGAATGTCGAGTTGGGCAATAAGAGCGCCGGCTTTTACCGCTTCCCCGTTTTCAACGCCGACATAAACCACTTCTCCGGAAACTTTCGGTTTAATATCTATCTGATTGGAAACGGAAACCTGTCCGCTTCCGGAAATAGAAACGACAAGAGTTCCTTTCCGAGCTTGGGCAGCAATATAACGAATTTCACCGCTATTGCTAAAAAATTTTGTGTAGCCATAATAACCGCCGCCGAGGAGAATAAAAACAGCGATGGCCAGCCACAATTTGTTTGATAAAATTTTTTTGACGATTTTGAAAATATACGCCATGGATTATCGGATTACCCGAATAAATTTGGCTTCTATCTGACCTTGATCATCAGGAGAGCCGATGACGATTATTCGATCATCAATTTTAAGTTCATTCGATTTTATTGTTTCACGGCGGCTTGTAACGGTAGTTTTATCCAAAATAAGAACAGTTTTCTCAATATTATTTTCTTCTTTAATAATAAGTGTATTTCCGTCGATTTTGATGATTGAACCAAAGACGCCGTGCCCGCTGATAAAATCTCCGGCTGGAAATTCGCGCCAATCGCCAAAAAACCCGCCCCTGGGGCCCGCAAAATTTTTATGGTAATTTTCGGCCCATCGATACGAATATCTGGCTTTGAGCGTCCCAACTTTTACTCCCGCGCCGAAAACTATAATAAGAACCACAAAACCGATAAGTCCGATGATGACCAGTTTGAGAATCCCGCACCAAAACTCGCCATGCTCGCTTGATACGGGACAAGAAGTCAAATGTTTTCCTTCGGAATTTTGTTTTTCTTCGTTCATAAATTTATAATTTTTGATATACGACATCGACCCTGTTTAGCTAAAATTCATGCCATTCATAAAATATCCAAGCAGTAATCTTTTTCTGTGGAGAAATAATCGAAGGGTAAATACAGCGATAATCATGTTTACGGCAAAAAGCGTTATACCAACAACCGGCAGCGATTCAGCGATTGCCAGTGCAAAATTCTGCCAAATCGTCGGGAAATTTCCGAAATTATTGAATGCTGTCTCGATAAAATAAAGTATGCCCGAATTCGCCACTTGTTCCGCCAACAAGGTCACGGAAAACGGCGCGGCAGAAAGAGATATAACAAGAAGAACTAAAAATCCAAAAGCTAACCTCTTAGTTCTTTGCAACTCCTGCTCCCTTTTAATCGCAAAAATTATTCGATCAAAAAGGCCTGTCGGCGGCTCCGGCGGCGTAAGATGGGAGAAAAGTTTTTCATAATCTTTTCGCATAATTGCCTTATTACTAATACGACAAAGGGACGCATTTTGGTGCATCCCTTTATTATTGAGTCCGAAGAAAGGTCGAACAAACTTCGAACGCCCCGATACTTAAAATATGGGGAGAGGTTTTGCGGCCTCTTATATACTACTACGAAAACAGTATTTATTTTGGTGCATTATAAAATTCGGTAAGAAGTTTTTTAAGTATGATAAGGGCTCGTCTGTGTCTTGATTTCACGGTATTAAGCGATTCACCGAGAGATTCGGCAATTTCTTTAAAACTGAAATGGTCGTTGTAGCGCAAGAATAGAACCATTCTGTATTTTGGCGATAATTTTTCAATAACCGATGTCAGTATTTTTGCCATGTCGGCTTTTTCTAAAAGTTTATCGGGAAGATGAGCCGGGTCGGCAAATGTTTCTATAAACGCATTTTTTCCCTCCTCGTTTTCAAATTCCGAGAATGGAATCGTTTTTTTCTTTTTAAGATAATCAAAAGCGGTATTTTTTGAGATTGCGAAAATCCACGTTTTGAAACTTTTTTGCTGGTTAAATTTTTTAAGATTACGCCAAACTTTCACGAATGTCTCCTGCGTCACATCTTTTGCGTCCTGCCCATTACCCACATATCTGTATGTAAAACTATAAATTGGTCTGAGATACCGCCGGATAAGAAGCTCAAGCGATTTTTCATCACCGGCAAGATAATTTACGACAAGTTGTTCGTCTAAAATGTTTTTGTTCATTATTACAAATAGTTTTTTAATAGATTTTTATGGAGCGACGAATTCTTCAGTGCCCGTGTCCGCTTTCTATCTCTCCTTTAAAAATTTTCGGGTCCTCTTCTCCTCTTACATGAAGCGTTCCCCAAGCGCCGCGGTCAAGCCGCGAGAGCGCGTGGTCAACAAGTATGTAGTTTCCCGGATAATCAAGGTGTAATTCAACCGCTGACGCGCCTCCGGCCGGAACAAGCGTTGTCTGGACGCTCTGCGCCGGAGAACTTACCAAATCCCCCTCGCGAAAAACTCTGTCAAATATCTCGCCGATAACATGAAAACTGGAAATTAAATTAACGCCTCCATTGCCGACGTAAATTCGGATTGTTTCGCCGACTTTAGCGTTCAAATTATTCGCCAACGCTCCTGTGCGGCCGTTAAAAACAATGTATTGCGGTTTTCCGTCAAGCATCGCTTGAGCGTCAAAAAGCTGCAATCCTTCACGACCAATTGCGCCAGCGCTATAAAATTCTCCCTGCGCTACATAAAATTCACGGTCAACTTTTTCCATTCCTTCTTTCGGTTCCACAAGAATCAGGCCATACATGCCGTGCGTCATATGATTCGCGGCATTGGGATGAGCGCAATGATATATGAAAATACCGGGATTAAGCGCTTTAAAAATTATTGTTTTGCTTTCGCCGGGCGCGACTATGGTTGCCGCGGCGCCTCCGCCCGGACCAGTCACCGCATGAAGGTCTATTGAATGGTGGTGTAAACTGGTCGGGTCATTATGGAGCGTCAGCATCACCGTGTCGCCCTCGCGCACGCGTAAAAACGGCCCCGGCACCTTGCCGTCAAATGTCCAATAGTTAAAAGTAACGCCGGGTGCCATTTCCGCTACAACCTCTTTGGCGGTTATATTTATTTCCACATTCGCAGGTTCTTTGCGGGCAATAGGCAAAGGAATATCAGCCGGATTCCGCGCAATGTCCGCTACCCGTTCAAAACGTCTAAAATTTTTAAAAAACTCCCATACATTTTTGAAAGGAATCGCCGGTCCGTCTGACGGTCCGTATGTTTTTAGAAAAAACGGGTATTCAAAAGCGCGTGGCAATCCGTTCGGAGCGTAAAAATAAAATGAAACTCCGATAAATACAATAATCAGCGCGACTATTATTTTCCGGGAGTGGAGACGCCTTAAAACCAAATACAAAAAAAGCGCGGCAAATATATACGCAATAAAAAGCCCTGTTGATTGAACAAGATATTGCCAAAGGTATGTTATTAATTCAAACATATATGATAATCAACTCCGCCGCGCGCATTAACAATTTCAAATTTTTAATTAAGTTAATTATAACTCAAACCAGTGAATTTTTCAATTTAAGATTGTTGGAAAATTCACTGGCTTTGGCGGAATACAAATTCGAGCGTGTAAAGCACGCACAAAATAATTATTTCAAAAAATAATGGGTCGGAACGAGTAATCGTTCCGACCCATGGCGAATCTCTACTGCACTTCAACGACTTCTGGAAAGAAATTGTGCGACTCAAGCTTGCCGTCCTTCGTGATCGTGATTCGCAGAAATTCTGGAAGAATTTGCCGCTCGACGATGATCTCACGCGGCGCGACTTCTATGACCTCCGTAATGTCCTGCGGAACCTTGTATTGACTACGATCTCCTTCGCCGCGAGCGGAAAATGTGATCTCGTAGGTGCCCCTCTCGTAGAACCGGAAAATCAAATAGTCATTAGTGCCACGTACACTACTCTGCCGTTTGTATTCGGCGATGACAGCGCCATGGAAGTATGAGCGCCTGCTCATAAAAAACTCCTCATAACAGCCCGCTAAAAACGCGACACCAATAAGGAGTCCTATAAACAGCGATAGTTTCCGACTCATTGCTACCTCCTTTTTTAGGTTAGGAATGTACTTTCACAATCTAAGCACCATGCTTAAATTTGATTTAAAGATAGCATATTACACAATAAAAGTCAAGAAGCGGCAAGTCGCCGCAAGGGTTCCTTTGTCCACTTGTAAAATCCTAATTGGCGGTGTGAATCGGTCTAGAACCTTGCTTATGTAAGTATTGCAAGGTTTTCTTGGGGTCTTTTCCGGGGTACAATTTGATGGAGGTCGGTCAGGTTCTCTATTCAAACCGGTTGATTTATTTACACTCCGCCGGCGGCAAAGTTGAAGAACTAAAAGGATATTTGGGATTTTTTTCGATTGCAAAACCGTTGGCGTCCCATCCTATGAATTTGGAACAATCAATGCGACCCCCCGCTGGTCTGGCGACGGGCGCATCCTTGCAACAACAATTTGAATCGTTCTGCCATCCCTTCGGAATCAAATAATCATAACAGGCTTGTTTATTCTGAATACACAAGAAATCTCTGGACGTATCCGAACACGCTTGTTGCGAAGTCGCCGGGGAATATCTGTCCGTTCCGCATATTACTTTGCATTGAGCTTCTTTTGGATCGACTGGCGCCGGTGGCGCTCCCGGCGGCTCGGGATCGGGTTTTGGAGATACAGACGGCGACTTTGATGAAGGTGAATCACCAATATAACGAGGCAGCGGCAAACAAGTAATAGGTATCAAAAAATCCCAGTACGTGGCTATACTATCGTCGTATTGACCAACAAGAACCTTTTTTCCGTCAGGAGAGTCAATATACAAATTCTCCCGCCATTTATAGCTAAAGATGGCGTTCCATTTCATGTATCCTATGCGGCCAAAGTCTTTTCCGTAATTCATTATGTCCAGTTTTCTTCCACCCTCCTTCTCGCATGTGAAGTATGGCGCATCGGTCCACATCAATTCGCCGGGCTTTATGATGAATTCTGCCGGCATGTCCTCCACGGTTGCCGGGGAAATAACCGGAAACTTCGTCGGCGCGGAGAATGTCCCTTGATTAACCATTAGATCTTCTATCGCGCCCCGTTCTATTAAGGTTAGGCGCCGGGAAAGCGGGGCTGTCGGAGAACTGTCTTTTGCCTGCAGTTTAATGGCCCGAATTTCCATTATGTGCTCAATGGTGGTTCTTGCTTTAAAGCCTGATCTGACAAAATAAGCCGGCTCTTCTTCACTGATTACCTCAACTTCTCCTATCGCGGCCGCAGTCTTGCCGGCGCCAAAAATTTCAAAAAGTACGCTGGGGTGAAATTCCGCGGCGTATACCGAAGAAAAACCGCTAATCGGAGCCTTCACGGTCATTTTGCCGCTTCCGAGGTCAACAACGCCCTTTTGGTTTTCAAGCGGTTTTAGCGAATCGGAATGTGCATGATAAAGCTGAACAAGACGAATGCCATTTCCTTTTCCGTCCGACATCGGCTCTTTTTTAACCCCCATTGAAACGGAAATAACGACGGGTTTTTTAAATTCGAGGCCGTCCGGTTCCAGGCGATACGCCGTTACTACTCCCTCAATTTCCTCCGGGCTTATTTTAATAATCGAGATGTCTCTCAAAGAAACACCTTTTGGGAGGGCATCCTTTGGAATTTCCAAAGAAGCCTCCCCATCGTCGGAAACAATAGTTTGCGTTTTTGGCTTTAAAATGAAAAATATGATTATCAAAATAACTGCGAGAAAAATGATAATGGCAATAAAAAATTTTTTTTCTTTAAGCCAATTTGCCATACAAGTTATTTTATCGTATTTTGCCGTAATAAGACAATAAGGACTCAGCGCCCGGTCTCTCAAATGAATGCTCAATCCTGCGGTGTGTATTTGAAAAAATCCGGAATGATTTTGCGCGCGATTGACTCGGCAGGCGGAATTCCCCCATACCCCCTTCTGCCCACCTCGCCTTGCCTGCCCGACCGAAATTCGTGAGTGAAAGCGGGAACCGGAGCGGAAAGGACAATTTCAAGTTTTTCTTTGGCGGAATACAAATTCGAGCGTGTAAAGCACGCACAAATAGTTCTTTCAAATTCAAAAAGAAAAGAGGCGGGAAGATTTCTCTTACCCGCCCCCGATGTCGCCCAGCATGAGTGTCGGCTATGCCGGAACTTTGACCCGTTGAGACGCGAACACTTGCCGTAAGTCGCCGTAGGTTTTAACCTCCTTCGGGAACAGCACCCGCAGGTGGCAACCTCGGCACACGATCGCGTCGTGCGTACTGGTCGCCCTTCGGCGATCTATCCAGCAGTTGCAATGCATGTGCACGCCGACGCACGAACCGAGATCATTCTCGTCCCGCGTGTGCTTGACGAAATACTCGGAACCGAACGCGAGTGTTCTCGGAGGGTACTCGCGTAAAAGGTCGCCTTCGAGTGTGAGCTGGATCGGCTCAAGCGGAACGCTTCGCTCGACCTCTTCAGCCATCATCTCGATGAGCTTCTCGCGATCTTCGTTTTGTCGCGAAGAGCCGTAGACCGCGCGCTGAAGCGCACAGTCGAGCCAGCCCGTCGCGAAGTAGTTATCGCCGTCTTCCTCGCTCACCACCTTGAACGGACAGAGGCTGTTGATCGGGTACGTCTCGCCCGTGTTGCTGCCGTCCTGGTCACGGTAATGGCCGACGAGTTTCCCTGGTGCCACCTTTTTCGGATTGAAGCCAGCGGCGGAAACGGTGTCGAAGAGGACTTGCACCTCGTCTGCCGGAAGCGTTTTGACCTCGTCCCATCGCTTGTACTTCAGGGTGAGATCCACGAACCGCGTTGCTACGTCTGTCATTTTGCTCGGCATTTTTGCCTCCTTTCTCTTTGGGTTTGGGAATGTGCTACTCAGCTAACAATCTAACATTATGTTTAATGAATTGTCAAACGAAAACAAAAACTCTTTCGAGTCTTTGTTTCTAAAAAATCAGAATGAAAAAATTCCTTTCGCCCTTACAAAATATGGTTCGAGCCAATGACTTCATTTCCCAACTGGCGGAGGCGAGAGGATTCGAACCTCTGAGGCCGATTAAGGCCTATCCGCTTTCCAAGCGGACGCACTAGACCGCTATGCGACGCCTCCTTATTTTTATGCCGCCGTATCCGACCGGTCGGAATTTTCTTCCCGTTCTTTGCTTTTTCTGTATCCTTTTAAAGCGATGATTTTATTTTTAAGCAAACCGGCGAGCGCGTAGCTTGATTCCGAAACGTCTTCGCCTTCTTTTCTTAGATTTTCCAGTTCTTCCGTTCTTTTATCGACGTCTTCCTCGGTCAAAATACCGCCGAAGAATTTACCGATTAAATCAGCGTCGGCGATTTCAATTTTTCCGCAATTTATTTCCTGCCAATGGGGGTCATTGCCGGTTTTTCCGCGCAAATTATTGCACAAAAACTGCCCGCTGTTTAAATTTTCAAAATTGCTTTCAATCGCCATATTTTTATCCCCCGCCTATTTCATTTCTCTTAAAATTTTTATCCGCTCTTCGACCGGCGGATGCGTAAGAAATAATTTGTGCAACCAAAAAATTTTATTCTCTTCCTTAAACGGATTATCCAGCCAGAGGTGAGCGGTGGCGTCATTGGCCACTTTCATCGGCGACCTGTCGGAAGAAATTTTTTCCAAAGCCGTTGCCAGATTTTCGGGACGATTGGTGAGCAAAGCGCCGGAAGCGTCGGCCAAAAATTCTCTTTTTCTGGAAATCGCCAAACGAATTAAAAGAGCCGCAACCGGCGCCAAAATCGCCAAAATCACGCCGATAATCATCAAAACCCCCTGCGTTTGGCCGTTATTTCTGTCGTCGCGCCTTTTGAAACCGCCGAACATAAGCGACCTCAAAAAAATATTGGAAAGAATGGAAATAAATCCCGCCAAAACCACCGCTGCCGTTGAAATCAGCATATCATGATTTCCAATATGCGACAATTCATGGGCCAAAACGCCTTCCAATTCGCTGCGATTAAGTTTTTCCAATAATCCTTTGGTAACCGCCACCGCCGCATGTTTGGAATTTCGGCCCGTAGCAAAAGCGTTCGGTTGATTCTCCGGAACCAGATAAATTTTCGGCATCGCTAAATTGGCGTTCGTCGCCAGTTTTTCAACGATATCATATATCTCCGGCATATCTTTTTTATCGATAGGCGTTGCTCTTGCCATTTTCAAGACCAATTTATCGCTGAACCAATAAGCGATAACATTCATCAAAACGCTGAAAATTACGGAAAAATACAAAATCCCCCGATTGCCGTAAACTTGGGAAAAAAACCAGCCGATTGCGATAACGACAATCAAAAAAATAGTGAATAGCAGCCAAGTTCTTCTCATAATCTGACAATGTCTTTTATCGTAATCGCGATCATCAACAATATCAAAAAAACCAAGCCAATGGTGTTGGCAAGTTTTTCGGTTCTGGGATTCAAAGACGAACCTTTTATTTTTTCAATCGCCAAAAAGAATAAACGGCCGCCGTCCAACGCCGGAAAAGGCAAAATATTGATAACCGCCAAATTCAACGAAATCAAAGCCAGGAGCTGAATTAAATAAGCAAAGCCCAATGTGCCGGCCTGAGCCGTTATCTTCACGATGCCGATCGGTCCGGTAACGGATTCCAAAGACGCTTTGCCGACAAAAACTCCGGCAATCAATTTTGTGATGGACATAAAAATCGCTTTTACGAGTTCACTCGAGGTTTTCAATCCTTCCCAAAAACTCGCCAGCGGATTTTTCTTTTGCAAGCCGACGTCAATCAAGCCCACTCCCAAAGCGCCTTCGTTGACCGGCGGATTGATTCTCGGCGTTGTTTTGAAATTTAAAATTTTTCCGTCCCTTTCAATTCGCAAAACAATATTTTTCCCTTGCTGCTCATTGATATATTTGATAAATTCGTCGGTTTTTTGAAAATCGATTATTTTATCTCCGGCCAAAATTCCGACTTCTTGAGCCGGACTGTTTTTTTTAATTTCGGTGATTACCACCGCCTGGGGCAATCCAACGGCGAAGACGATTGAAAACGCCAGCCAGCCGAGCAAAAAATTAAACAAAACGCCGGAAAAAAGAACAATTGCTCTTTGCCAGATTTTCAAATTTATAAAACTTCTCTCTCTGTTCTGTCCCGCCTCCAAATTATCCTCGCCGAAAATTTTTACGAATCCTCCAAAAGGTAAAGCGTTAAAACTATAAGTCGTTTCTCCGATTTTCTTGCTGAAAATTTTCGGCGGCAAACCGAACCCGAATTCTTCCACCAAAAGACCAAATTTTTTGGCAAATAAAAAATGCCCCAATTCGTGGACTAAAATCAAAATTGAAAGAAAAATTACGACGAAAATAATGCCGATTAACATATTACTCCTTTATTTCCTTAATCTTATTCTCCACCATTTTATCAATTTCTTCGTTCGCCTTATCCACTTCTTTTTGCGCCTGTTCTTTCAATTTAAACTTATTGTCTTCGCTGATTTCTTTTTCTTCAAATTGACGGCTGATTTCTTTGTTGGCTTCGTCGCGCAAGTGGCGGATTTTAATTCTTGTTTCTTCGGCTTCTTTTTTAACAACTTTCATCAATTCCTGCCGTCTTTCCTCGGAAAGCGGCGGAAGATTGATTCTTATCAAATTTCCTTCAACGTTGGCGTTTAAATTTAAATTGGAAGATTCAATGGCTTTGACAACCGGCGAAACCGCCTGTTTGTCCCAGACGGAAATCTGAATTTCCCGCGGCAAAACGATGCTGATGGAACCTAATTGTTTGACCGGAAGTTTCTGTCCGAAATAATCGGCTTTTATGTCTTCCACTAACCGCGGCAAAAGCCGGCCGCCGCGCAAACCAGCCAATTGCTCTTTAAAATATTTCAAAATCTCGGCAATTTTATTTTCCATAGACGCGATGGTTACCATAAAAACCTGATAATCGGCCCCCAAAAAGGATCGCCGCGAAACGCCGAAAAAACATCCGGCAATTTATGCCAATACTGGTTAATAAACAATATCAGGAATCCGCCCCATATCGCAATCATAACTATGATAACGCCACCGGGGGCGCCAGGTTCTTTTTTATCATTATTTAACATATTTCATCAGCGTTTTTAATTGAAGTTTTTTATTGACATTGAGCATCTTTATCAACGTCAATCTTCTTAAAGTTTCTTTGAGACTGTTTAAATTTTTAACCGGATCGCGCCGAAGATTCAAAATTAAAGATTCAAAAAATTGGTCAATCTGATTATTTTCAACGATTTTTTCAACCGAAGTTTTTGATAAATCAACGCGTTCCCGCATTAAATCCTCCTTGAACCGCGTGAATGAAAAATAAATTTTCTGCAATCGGGAAATCAGCGCCGGCAGAAAAAAATCTTCGCTCTTGGCAATGAAAATCATTAACGACTGCGGCGGCGGTTCTTCGGCAATTTTTAAAATAGCATTCTGGGCCTCATTGGTCAAATTCTCGGCATTTCTGACAATAACCGTTCTCTTTTCCGAAAGCACCGGCTTTTGGCTTAAAAAATGCAGCAAACTTCTGATTTTATCGATACCGATTGTTTCTTTTTCATCGGGCGAAATAATCAAACTTTCCTGGAGAATCGCGTTTTCAGCCGGCAACTCGAAAATCCCTTTTTCAAAAAAATTGGCTAAAGATAAAACAAAATCAGAACCCGCTTGAACATCGCCGAAAAAAAGATAAGCGTGAAATAATCTATCGCTTGCAATCAGTCTTTTAAAATCTTTTGTGAGTTTTTTGTTATCTATCATCGTTTGTTCAGCAATGTTCTCTTATAAACATCCAAGTGGCTTAAAATCATTCCCGCTCCCTTCGCTACGCAAAAAAGCGGGTCTTCGGCGACGTAAGTGTTGACTCCAAAAAGTTTTTTAAAAAATTCCGCCAGGTTGATTATCTGCGCTCCGCCGCCGGAAAGAATTATTCCCTTTTCCATCACGTCGGCAACCAGCTCAGGCGGCGTTTCGTTAAAAACCTTCTGAACAGCCGAAGCGATTTCAAGCAAATGAGGATTCAGCGCTTCGGCAATTTCATTGGAATTGATGACCATATCCTTTGGCAAACCACTCGTCAAATCTCGTCCCCTTACCTCAAAAGTCAGTTTATTTTTCAGAGGCAAAGCGGAACCGATTTCCATTTTGATGATTTCCGCCGTTTGTTCGCCGATGGCCAAAGAATATTTTTTTTTCAGGAAATTGATGATGGCTTGGTCAAATTTGTCGCCGGCGATTCTTACGCTTGCCCAGGAAACGATGCCACCGAGAGAAATTATCGCCACTTCCGAAGTGCCGCCGCCGATATTGACAATCATACTGCCGCTTCGGGCGTTAATGGGAATATTCGCGCCCAGCGCGGCCAGAATCGGCTCTCTGACAATATAAGCTTCGCGGGCTCCGGCTTCTTTAGCCGCGTTGATAACCGCCCGCCTTTCAGTTTGCGTTATGCCGGCCGGCGAAGAAAGCACGACATCGGGCTTTAAGATGTTGAACGAGCCAATCGCATTAGCGATAAAATATTTCAGCATCGCTTTAGTGATGTAATAGTCGGCAATCACTCCTTCCCGCAAAGGCCGGTAAGCTTTAATGTCTTCGGGCGTGCGGCCAATCATTTCTTTGGCTTCTTTGCCGACAGCCAAAACCGTGTTATCCGGCACGCTTAAAGCCACGATGGTCGGCTCATTAATCACAAAACCGCGTCCCGGCACAAAGACAATGGTATTTGCCGTTCCTAAATCTATGCCGATTTTTCTTATAAACATAATTATGCGATTCTTTTTATATCCGCGCCTAATGATTGTAGCCGTTCGTCAATCTTTTCGTATCCCCTGTCTATCTGTTCCACACCCTCGAGAACCGACTCGCCTTGGGCAATCAACGCCGCGATTAAATGGGCTATCCCCGCCCTTAAATCAGGGACTTTAACTCTCTTACCGTAAAGAGGCGCGGGGCCGGAAATAACCGCGCTGTGCGGATATCCTTCGCCGTTAAACCGGCAGGGCAATTCTCCTAAACACTTTGAAAATACTTTAATATTAGCGCCCATAAAATTCAAGTCTTTGATATAATCAAAACGATTTTCATAAACGGTCTCGTGAATAATGGAAACGCCGTTTGCTTGGGTCAGCAAAATGGTGAACGGCTGCTGCCAATCAGTCATAAAACCCGGATGCGTGTCGGTTTCTATTTCAATGGCGGATAAGCTGTCCGGCCGCCAAAAAACAATGCCGTCGGATTCAATCCGATAATCTCCTCCCACGCGGCGCAATTCGTTGAGAAAAGTTATCAAATGGTCGTGAACCGCCCCCTTAACTTTGATTTTATTCCCTTTTGCGGCGACCGCCAAACAAGCGAAAGAAACCGCCTCATTCCTGTCCGGCAAAACCCGATATTTTGTTCCCCTTAATTTTTTTACGCCGTTGATATAAATTGTCCGGTCCGCGCCCAAACCGATAATCGCCCCCATATCCTGAAGCATTTTGATTAAATCTGTAATTTCCGGCTCAATAGCGGCGTTTTTGACGATTGTTCTGCCTTTGGCTAAAACCGCCGCCAAAATAACATTTTCCGTGGCTCCAACGCTGGGATAGCGCAAATTAATTTTGGCGCCTTTTAATCCATCGGTTGCCGAAGCCACAAAAAAACCGTCGGCGGTTTCAATTTTCGCGCCCATTAATTTAAGCGCTTCAAGATGGATATCCACCGGCCGATAGCCAATCTGATCTCCGCCTAAAAAAGGAATTTCGGCTTTACCCATTCTTGAGAGCAACGGCCCGAGCGTTAAAATGGGAATCCGATTGTTTTTGCTTAAATCCAAAGGGACAACGCGATAATTTTTAATCTTTGGAGTTTTAATCGAAAGAGTTGAGCCATTGAGCGCGATTTCAGCGCCAATAGCTTGACAGAGTTCGGAAGTTATTTCCGCGTCGCCGATTCTGGGAAAATTTTCAAAAACGCATTCCTCGTCAGTCAATAAAGAAGCGACTATCATCTTGGTAGCCGCATTTTTTGAACCCTTAATGGTGATTTCGCCGTTTAATTTTCCGCCGCCATTAACAATAAATTTCATACCATATATAATAAACCAACAGCCGAAAACTGACAATCAAAATTAAAATGACTCTTAAAACTCGCCGTTTTTTATTTGTGGGGTTTTTTATTATATTTGTGCCGATTTCTTTCGGCGTCATTTTTTATTCGGCCGGCTGGCGATTTGATTTCAAAACTTTTTCTTTGCAAAAAACCGGCGGAATCTATATCGAAACCAAACCAAAAGACGTAATGATAAAATTGGACGGAAAAATAATTCCGAACGATTCCGGTTTGATTAGAAGAGGCACCCTGATTTCCAATCTTTTCCCTCAAAAATACGAAATAAAAATAGAAAAAAACGGCTATCTTCCCTATTACAAAAATCTTAAAGTCGAACCGTCTCTGGTGTCTGAAATCATCGACACGATTTTAATACCGGAGAAAATTGAAAAGAAAATAGTAATCAGCCAAAAGCTGCGAGGCGATGAAATTTCCGATTTTTCTGACAACGTCAAGCAAATAATCGTAAAAAATTCAAAAAATTATTTTCTCAGCGATTTTAAAGACCGATCTTCCGTTTTTAATGTCAGCGCGGCCATTAACAATCTGCGCGGGAAAACCGAAATCAAAAAAATCTCTTTTCACCCCTTTAATCAGCAAAATTTAATTATCGAGGAAAGCAACGGGCTTGATATCTTCAATATCGACCAGCCAAAACTTGAATTTATTTTCCGAAATTCCACCAGCAGCCGATTATCCGCCTGGACCGCGAAAAATTCATATATCTATTATGTTGAAGAAAAAGATGAAGCGAAGAATGAAAAAACCTACGCTTTGTTTTTCTACAATTTACTGATAAAAACCAGGGGTCAGATTGCGCAGCTGCCGGCTAAGCCAATCTCCAATATTCTCGTTTCCGATTCCGGCGCTCAAATCGCTCTCTTAAATAATTCGGGCGATTTACATATTTTCAGCGCTGAAAGCCAGAAATTAGAGCAAATCGCCCATAACGCCGAGATTTTTGCTTTTTCGCCGGACAGCAAAAAAATCGCCTTTGCCGACGCAGACGGCAAATTAAACGTCCATTTTATCGAAGATTGGAACAAAAATATCCGCAAAAAGGCTGGGGAAACAATCAACATCAAATATCAAACGTCGAACGCCAAACCGATTAAAAACATCGTCTGGCACAAAGATTCCTTTCATCTCTTCGCCGAACTGGGCGATGAAATTCGAATTATCGAAATAGATGACCGTCCCCTCCTGAACGAATACTTATTGGTTCAAGAAATCAAAGATTTTTATTATGACTTAAAATCGGATATTGTTTATTTTATTCAGAATGAAAATCTTTATTCCTTGGAAATTTAGAAATAATCAAAAAAATCGAACCGCCGAACAAATCAAAAAATAAATCTTTGACGGTGTCGGTATAAAAATCTATCGCTTTGTTTTGAAAAGCTAATGAACCGGTTAATCCTCCCTTGGAAACATAAGCGATATAGAAATATTCAAAAAATTCCCAAAAAACGCCGATGAAGGCGACAAAAGAAAGAGTAATCAAAATAACGGTTAAGTAATCGGGCAATCGGGTGATTTTTGAATTTAAAATTTCAAATTTAGAATTTAACCAGAAAAACAGCATTGCCGCCCAGAAACCGCCAAAAAAGTGCATCGGAATGTCAAACCACCAAATTTTCCAATACCAAAAATTAGCCGTGGCCAAGAAATGGATAAAAAGAATAAAAATTAAAAAACCGATGAGAATTTTGGAAAACACAGATTATCGTTTCCTCCATTGATGGCCTCGCCTTGCCTTGTGCCTGCCATATTTTTTGCGTTCAACCATCCGGCTGTCGCGGGTCAGATATCCGACGCGGCGCAAACGTTTTTTAAAATCCTGATTGAATTTTACTAATGCCCGGGCAATGCCCAAACGGACAGCTTCGGCCTGAGCCGAAAGCCCGCCGCCTTTTACCCTGACGATAACTCCCAATTTGTCTCCGATTTTCATTTTTTCAATGGGAGCGATAATTTCTTTTCGCTGGCTTAAAAGCGGAAAATATTTAGCGGGGTCTTTTTCGTTGACAATAAACCCATTTTTCCTGGTATAAAGCCTGACGCGGGCAATCGCGGTTTTTCGGCGGCCGACAGCTTCAAAATAATGCTCTTTTTTGGCGGGCGCTGTTTTTTCTTCTTTTGCTATTTTAGTTTTGGAAATTTTTTCTGTCATAAATTATCCGATAATCAGCCTTTTCATCCTTCTAATCCTTAATTTATTTTCCGGCAGCATTTCTCTGACGACTTTCCGCAAAACTCCGGCTGGGCCTTTTTTTTCCAAAAACAAACGCAGGCTTTGCTCTTTTAGGTGGCCGATTTGCGTTGTATGCCGGTAATAAATTTTCTGCTCCATTTTTTTTGGGTTAATTTCGAGTTTATCGATATTTTTTACAATGACTTTGTCTTCCCCTTCCAGCCGCGGTTCGTATTTCGGATTTTTTTTTCCTTGTAAAATCACGGCTATCTCGGAAGCCAATCTGCCAAGTTTTTTGTCTGTAGCGTCAATAATGTAATCCATGTCTTATTTTTTACCTTCAATTATCAATTGCGCGACATTTTGGGGCGTTTCTTCGTATTTGTCGAATTCCATCGTAAAACTTCCCCTGCCCTGGGTAATTGAACGGATTTTCGTGGCATAACCGAACATTTCAGACAGCGGAACTTTAGCGTCAATCACCCTGAGATTGGCGCGTTCGCCCATTCCTTCAATTCTGCCGCGCTTGCTTTGAAGGTCGCCTGTGGCATCGCCCAAAAAATCGGACGGAACAATTATTTGAATTTTCATTATCGGTTCAAGAATCACCGGTTTGGCGCGCCTAACGGCTTCGCTCAAGGCCATGGCACCGGCGATTTTGAAAGCAATTTCCGAAGAATCAACTTCATGGAAAGAACCGTCGTAAATTGCTACTTCAAGGTCGACTATAGGATAACCCGCCAGCACGCCGTTGTCCAGCGCTTCTTTTACTCCTTTTCCCACCGCCGGAATGAACTCTTGAGGAATAATGCCTCCTCTAATTTCATTGACAAAAACAAATCCCTTGCCTCTTTCCAGATTTTTAACTCTCAGCCACACGTGGCCGTATTGGCCGCGACCGCCGGATTGTTTGATATATTTTCCTTCGGCTTCGGCTTCACCTCTGATTGTTTCCTTATAAGCCACTTGTGGCCGGCCGACATTGGCTTCAACGCCGAATTCCCGCTTCATTCTGTCAACGATAATTTCCAAATGCAATTCACCCATTCCGGAAATAATCGTTTCACCGGTCTCAAGGTCGCCGCTAACCCTGAAAGTCGGGTCTTCTTCGGACAATCTCCTTAAAGCCAAACCCATTTTTTCCTGGTCAACCTTGGTTTTCGGCTCGATTCTTATGGAAATCACTGGTTCCGGAAAAACAATTTTTTCCAAAATAACGGGGTTTGACGGATCGCAAAGCGTGTCTCCGGTTGAAGTGTTTTTTAATCCGACAGCTGCGCCGATGTCTCCGGCATACATTTCCTCCACTTCCTCGCGTTTATTGGCGTGCATCCGGACAATTCTGCCGACCCGTTCCTGGTCGTTTTTTATCGAATTCAAAATATAACTGCCTTTTTTAAGAACGCCTGAATACACCCTGAAATAAGTCAGATTGCCGACGTACGGGTCGCTGGCGATTTTGAAAGCCAAAGCCGTAAAAGGTTCGTCGTCTTTGGGCCGGCGGATAATTTCTTCCCCCATTTTTACGCCAATGCCTTTAATGGGTTTGATTTCGGCCAAATCAATGGGCGAAGGCAGATAGTCAATGACGGCATCAAGCAAAAACTGCGCTCCTTTATTTTTCAGGGCCGAACCGCAAATTACCGGAACAAAACCGTTTTCAATCGTGGCTTTTCGGATAATCCTCCTGACTTCTTCTTTGGATATTTCTTTTCCGACTAAATATTTTTCCATAAAACCATCGTCATATTCGGCGATTTTCTCCAACAGTTCATGCCGAGATTTTTCCGCTTGCGCTTTCAAATTCTCCGGAATTTCTTTCTCAATAATTTTTTCACCATGTTCGCCCTGAAACTCATATGCTTTCATTTCAATCAAATCAATGACGCCGTTGAAATCTGCTTCCAATCCGATCGGCAGCTGCAAAGGATAAGCATTCAAAGTCAGCCGTTCGTGAATGGAACGCAAAGAATTTTCAAAACTTGCTCCTGTCCGGTCAAGTTTGTTTATTAAACAAATTCTCGGCACCCGGTATTTGTCCGCCTGATGCCAAACTGTTTCGGATTGAGGCTCCACACCTGCCACACCGTCGAAAACCACCACGCCGCCGTCAAGCACCCTTAAAGACCGTTCAACTTCAACGGTAAAATCAACGTGTCCCGGCGTGTCAATAATGTTAATCCGATACTCGTTGTTTTCCCGAACTTTCTGTTTTTCTTTTTCATCGACGATATTTTGCAAAAATCTGGTAATTGTCCAAAAACAGGTGGTGGCGGCCGCCGTGATGGTGATGCCCCTTTCTCGTTCCTGTTCCATCCAATCCATAATGGCAGCGCCTTCATGAACCTCGCCGATTTTATGGGAAATGCCGGTATAAAAAAGAATCCGTTCGGAAACGGTTGTCTTACCGGCGTCAATATGGGCAATAATGCCGATATTCCGGTATTTTTCTAAAGGGTACTGACGCATAATTTACCGGGCAAAATGCGCGAATGCCCTGTTGGCCTCCGCCATTCGATGAGTGTCTTGTTTTTTCTTGATGGCCGCGCCTTCGTTCTTGGAAGCCAAAATCAATTCTTCGGCCAGTTTTTTGGCCATTGATTTTCCTTTTTTTGAGCGAGCCGCGTTAATAAGCCAGTGACAAGCCAGAAAAAATTTTCGCTCCGGCCTGACTTCCCGAGGCACCTGATAATTGGCGCCGCCGACTCTTTTGGAAACGACTTCAATCAAAGGCGAGGCGTTTTCAAGCGCTTTCTCAAAAATTGCCAGCGGCTCGGTTTTGGTTTCTTTTCTAATGTCATCGAAAGTCCGATACAGCGTTTTTTCGGCCGTTGATTTTTTGCCGTTTTTCATCAAATAATTAATAAACCGGCCAATCGTGATGTTGTCGTATTGGACGTCGGGCTCATGCTCTCTTTTGAATTTGCGTTTTTTTCTCATATTATTTCGCTCTTTTTACTCCGTATTTGCTCCTTTCCTGTTTTCTTCCTTCCGTTCCGGTGGTGTCCAAAACTCCGCGGACAATGTGATATCTGACACCCGGCAAATCTTTGACTCTCCCTCCTCTGATGACAACCACCGAGTGTTCCTGAAGATTGTGCCCGATGCCGGGAATATAAGCCGTCACTTCCATCCCGTTGGAAAGCCTTACTCTCGCCACTTTCCGCAAAGCCGAGTTCGGTTTTTTGGGAGTAGTCGTAAAAACTTTCAAACAAACTCCCCTTTTAAAAGGCGATTCCGAATATACCGGTTTATTCAAAACAGTATTAAAATAATGGCCCAGAGCGGGCGATTTTGTTTTCTTTCCGGTTTTTTTTCTTCCCTTTTTAATTAATTGATTAATTGTCGGCATATCAATAAAAAAATGACTCAATGGAGTTATTGAGTAGAATAGCAAAATAAAATGATTATTGTCAACTCTATATATAAATTTTTATGCGCAAAATCAATAGATTTTTATTTAAGAATAAAAAAGCGCGGATTGCATTAAATGCTAACTCCGCGCTAAGGTGCACTCATGCTATTACAACATCCAATATTTCCAAAACCCGAGAATTGATTTTTTCTGCTCTCTCAAGTTCTTTAATAAGCTCAAGGGGATGTATTTTTCCTTTTGCTGATTTTGCCAAGCTGCCATCGTTGACAATTAAAGCAAGTTCCTCTAGGGCTCCGACAAACCTTTGTGTCGTTGTCATCACATGGCTAATTGTTAAATCAGTATGCGATATGTGTTTTTTCCCTCTCGCTCTTTTTATCACTAGACCTCTATCTGCCGCTTCTTTTCGAAGTATCCTTGAGGCCTCGTTCGGATGGATAGATCTCCCGTCTTTTGTTTTTTCAATAATACTCTGAAGCATTATTTTTTGCCCCCTCAAATCAAACGATGACAAAAGTTTAGCTATGCCTTTGCCTATCTTCCTTTGAACTACCATCTCCTGGATCTTTGAGCCCAGCTTTAGATACTTCAACAGGTTTGAAATTTCAAATGAAGTTTTGCCAATTTCATCGGCAACTTCCCTTTGGTTCCAACCATAGTCATCCATAAGTCTTTTGATTGAAATGGCTTCCTCAATCGGAGACATATCTTCGCGGCACAGATTGGCTTTTGTGCTTACAAGAAGAATCTCCTTATCATCCATCGGAGAACATATTTGGCAAGATATTTTTTCTATTCCCGCCATTTTTGCGGCTCTCCACCGGCGCTCGCCGTCAACAATCATGGCAAATTTGCCGTTTTTTATCACTACCATTACGGAATATTCGACGTCGCCCCTCCTACGATAAGACTTTGCCATGGTTTTTAATCCTTCCTCGTCAAAATATTTTCTCGGTTGACGGGGATTGCCTCTTAAAAAACCAACCGGTAATTTTATAACGCTTCCTATCTCAACCCTGACCATTCCCTTTTTATCAATCCCGAGTTTGCTTCCCTTCACCTCGATAAAATCCTTGCCCATAAGGCAAACCCTCCTTTTTTAGTTTTAATTTATTTGGAGTGCTATAAAATAGCCCAAATATGCTGTATATTTTCTAACACCAAATATTAAAAAGGTCAATATTTATTTTATAACAACCCGCTTCCAAGAATTTTATATAATCCGTAAATTATCGGGGAAATAAATCGAAGCCCGAAAAAAATAAAAAATAATAAAATAAAAATTCCGTAGCGTTCCAGCGCCAGCTGATATTTTCCGGCGCTTTGGGGCAAAAACGCAAAAAGAATTTTTGAACCGTCAAGCGGCGGGACGGGAATCAAATTGAAAACCGCCAACATGATGTTGATTAAAACAATGATGTCAAAGAAAATCGCCGGCGCCGGACCGAATGGAAAACCGGCTAAAGCCAAGGATTTGGAAAACAATCCGAAAATTACGGCTATTGAAAGATTGCTAGCTGGTCCGGCCAAACCGACCAAACCGCCGTCTCTTTTGGGATTTTTCAAATTTAAAGGATTGAACGGCACGGGTTTTGCCCAGCCGAATAAAATCGGGCTTCTTAAAATAAAAAGCATTAAAGGCAATAAAAAAGAACCAAAAGCGTCCAGGTGTTTGAGCGGATTCAAACTTAAACGACCGGCGTTTTTGGCGGTCGGGTCGCCCAAACGATAAGCCATCGCGCCGTGACTGACCTCGTGGATTATCACGGAAAACAACAAAACAATGAGTTGAAAAATTGAAATCAGAACGCTATTCATAAATAAATTTTATGCCCCCGGAAAGAATCGAACTCTCATCAATGCCTTAGAAGAGCACTGCTCTATCCATTGAGCTACGGGGGCGTTATTTAATATTTATAAACTATCAAAAAACGCCTTGTAAGTAAAGAAATGGAATGATAATATTCAAAAATCGGGCTGTAGTATACCGGCAGTATACGTGTTTTGGGAACACGAGGACTGGGTTCAATTCCCAGCAGCCCGACCGGCATTACATCTCAACATATCCTTTCACGAAATTTTCCCTAAGGACTTCTTCCAATTTTTCTCTGCCGAAATATTCGATAAAAATCTTATTCCACAAAGATTCCTGATGATGATAAAGATATTTTTCCAGTTCTTTTTCCCGAATCAAAGCCATAATGGCGTCAACCAAATTAAAACTGATTAAAGCTTCGATGCCTCCGGAAGTTTTGAAATAATCGCCTACCCAATCCAAATCCTGCCAAAAAAGGAAATTGACGTAAACGTTCTTGAAAATTTTATTAATGCCCGTCAACGCTTCTTCCGCTTTTATCCAATAAAAAGCTTCGGGCGAAATATGGGGTTCAACCAACCGCCAATCGTTTTCATCGTATCTTGCCAAATATCTCGGAATAATCAGCCAACGCAATTTATCGGTTTCCGGCGGCCGCTTATTGATTACTTCCACCTTAATGACCGAAGCCAGATTTTTCCCGAAACTCTGCGGTTCTTTGGTAAAATTCTCGAACAATTCGGCGTTGAATTTTACTTCGTAAAAATAATGAAGCGCCAAGGAAAACATTCTGGTTACTTCGCCAAGCATCCCCAATTCTATCGGCACCACAAAAATAAATCCCAGTTCCTTCAAATGGGAAATGTTTTGGTATTTCTTTTTGAGAAATGTTTGCGCCACGCCGACCCATTTTTGCTCCAAAGACCTCATTTCTATTTTTCTTTTTTCGAAATCAGCCGGAACAAGCGCCAGATATTGCTTGGAGAAAATATCGTTAAACCATTTTGAATCTTCAAAAAGCCGGATAGCGGCGTAAATTTCAAAGATATCCTCCCTCTCAATCAATTCTTCGACGCTTTTATATCCCAAATAATTGATAATTTTTTGCGGCGGTTCTTTTTTCAAAAATTCAACCGCTTTTTCTTTTTTCAGGAAGAATCCTTCGGTCGGTGAAATCAATTCTTTAACCTTCATCAAAACCATATCCACGTCTTCTTTCAGCATAAAAGACGGCTTACCCAGCGCTTTAAACAGTTGAAGGTCGTCTTCCCGTATTTTTTCGATTAAACCACGATAAATTTCTTCGGCAGGAATGCTAGCGCCCAATTCTTTAAGCTGGAGACGATTTCTTATCAACGTTTCGTTTTCATCAAGAATTTTATCCAAAACGCCGATTTTACCGGTCAAAGCCTCGGCTTTTTTAATCAGATTCCCGATCGTTTCTTTGTCGCTTCTTAAAATTTTGGCTATTTTTTCTATTGAAGTCATTGAAAATATTTGTTGATTAGCGATTATTCACCAACGGCACAAAACTGAATCCAAAATATTCTTTTTTTGAAAATTCATCTTTGCCGGTTTTATCAATTACCACGACGCTGTGTCCGACCGGCGCCACGATACGGCCGCCGATTTTCAATTGTTTTTTCCATTCCTGTGGAATTTCTCCGTAAGCCGCCGCTCCGGCAATAATTTTATCATAATGGGTGTCTTTCTTATACCCTTTTGAGCCGTCTCCCAGAACAATCAAAACAATTCCTTTTTCCGTATAATTATACTTGGAAACATTTTTTTCCGCCATATCTTTTAATTCCGGAATTCTTTCGATGCCGATGATTCTTCCACCGGCTGGCGGATCCCCGACAATATGCGCCAAAAGCGCGGCTGTCCAGCCGGAGCCGACGCCAACATCAAGAATTTTCTCACCTTTTTTCGGTTCCAAAAGTTCCAGCATAAACGCCACGGTCAACGGCTGGGAAATCGTCTGGCCAAAACCGATGGGAAGAGGCGCGTTGACATAAGCATCTTTTTTGTATTCTTCCAAAACAAAATCAGCCCGGTCTGTCGCCCCGAAAGCCTCGATAATTTCCGGCGTTTTCAAATAACCGTCTTTAACAAGCGAATTTATAAGGTTTTCGTATTCGAGATTCATTATATTGATTCAATAAACTGATTATGTTATGCTAATTATAGTAAATAATTAGTTTTATCGCCAATTTTTGAACCTTAAAAATGGAGGGGTTGTGGTCAAATTGCCTCGATGCCCGAATTGCAACAAAATTCTTATCTGCGAATTCAACGAAAAGGAGGTAAAACAGAAAGGAAAAAACATGTATTGCTCTTATTGTAAATATCTTCTGTGGATTCCTATAGACAAAGAACAAGAGCCGACACTAATTGCCGATAACAACTTCACCGAGCGGTATAATAATTTGCGCTCGGACATAAAAAAAGGCTTAGCCCCCTGACATTACGTCAGCGGGGTTTTTTACGGGTTAATTTAGTTAAAAGCGGGCCCACTCCGATTCGAACGGAGAACTTCGGTTTTGGAGACCGACATTTTGCCATTAAAACTATGGACCCGGCAACAAAGATTTTATCTTTTTGCCTCTTTATGAGCGGTGTGTTTCCTGCACCACTTGCAGTGTTTTTTTAATTCCAATTTGCGCTCAAGAGATTTTTTTTTGCGCGTATAATAATTCACCCGCTTGCAAACGCCGCATTTTAATTTTATTAAATTTTCGCTGAATTTTGATTTAGCCATAATTTTAAAATATTATCCGTGAGCCGATGGGGAGAATTGAACTCCCGACCTACTCCTTACCATGGAGTTGCTCTGCCGCTGAGCTACATCGGCTAATAAGCATTGGGCTTTGCCCTCTGCCACTGAGTTGAGTCATCGGCAATAAACCAAGCCGGAGAGAGGAGTTGAACCCCCAACCTTTGCTTTACAAAAGCACTGCTCTGCCATTGAGCTACTCCGGCAGCGCTTACAATATTACCCCCTTTTTATCAATTCCTCAAGCTCTCCCAGCATTTTTTTCGGTTCGCCTTTTTCAAAATGCTCTCTCACTGGTTTTAATAATTCAATCAAATACTCCGCGACGAAATTTTTTAAATCTTCCGGATGAAGCTCTTTATTTTTAAACATTTTTTTCAATTCGTCAATGTTATTGAACGTCAAGTTACCGCCGTGTTCCGGCTTGCGGGGAACAATAATTTTATTCTCGCAGGGAAAAATTAAGTATCCAGCCCAGTCAATAATGGGATTAAATTCAATTTCGCCTTCTGGACAATATGCTTTTTTTATTTTTCTTTTGATTTCATCTTCGGAATCGTGAATGAAAACAGCGCTGTCCGGCTTGGATTTGCTCATTTTCATCGAAGTTTGTTTTTCTTCGTCTTCCGCGCTGGCCGCCGGTTTATCCAGTCCCAAAAGCAAGTGATGATGAACTGCCACCGGCTTAATAATCTCTTTGCCGATTTTTAACGGCGAGATTTTCAATTGCTTGGCCGCGTCGCGAGCAATGACATTAGCCTTTCGCTGGTCAATGCCAGCCTGGGAAAAGTGAAACCCGCCGGAGAATATGTCCGCCACTTGCATCGCCGGATAAAGAAGTTTGGCAAAATCAATTTCCTCTCCTTCTTTGCGGCCCATAATGGTGATGCTCCTTTTCATCCGCGCCAATGTCGTATTTTTGCCGACTTCAATCAATGTCAGCCAGAATTTATCGTTATTATGATAAAAATCCGAAGCCAAAATAAAATTCAAATCTTTTGGGTTGCCACCGAGGCATTGATAAGCGATTGAAAGCCCTTCCTTGAAATAGCCGACCGCGGTTTTCTTTATGATTTCCAGATTGCCGCCAAGTTTGTCGTTAATCCAGGTGTGATAATCAGCCAAAAGAATATGAACTTTTACTCCGGCATCGGCGAAATCTTTGATTTTCTGCATACAAACCAAGCCGGTTCCCAGATGAATTTTACCGGAAATTTCAAAGCCGATATAATGATTCAGCGATTCGCCGCTTTTCAATAAAAATTCCAAATCTTCCAGAGTGATAATTTCTTCCGCAAAGCGGGAAATAAGATTGATTTTTTCTTTGATATCCATTTCTAATAAAAATAGCATAAAATTTCCGTTTTTAAAATGGAGATTTTATGCTGTTTTGTCCAGGGGGCAGGATTCGAACCTGCGCAGGGAACATGCCCGCCTGATTTACAGTCAGGTGCGATTGGCCACTCCGCCACCCCTGGTTATTCTTTAATTGAAGCAGAATCATCGTCCGCAGACGCATTTTCTTCAAATAAATTTGGTTTGTCTTCTTTTGATAATTCGCTGCCGTTGGTTTTTTTGATTTTTTCAATATGACCTGTAACCACATTATCCCATTTCATCAGCATCAATTTCAATTTTCTCAAAGATTTTTCAAAAGTCAAACTTAAAACAAAATCAATTTTATCAAGAGGAATTTTGGCGATTAATTTGTCCAATCGGCCGTGAAACGAATGGTCGGAGGATTCTTCTATGTCGCTGACTCGCGGTGTTGCCCGGGCAACAAGATAAACCATCGCTCCGAGAGAAAGCATTATCGCAATTTGAAGGATAAAATTATACATGCTAAATTTCGTATCGGCAGAATTTTTCAATTCTGATATTTTCTCCTATTTTCGCGATTGTCGTTTTGAGTAAAGCCTCTATCGTTAAAGATTCGTCTTTGACGTAATTCTGGGCCAGAAATTCTTTTACATCCGCCGGATTCATCGCCGCAATCTGCATCGCCAGATTATGCGCCAATTCTTTAAACAACGGATTCCTTGCCGCAAAATCCGTTTCACAGCGCAGTTCCAGCAAAACGCCAACCCGTTCATTATGGATGTAAGAATGAAGCAAACCGGCGCCGGTGGCCCGTTCGCTTTTTCTCTCGGCTTTGGCCAATCCCTTTTCATGAATAATCGCAACGGCTTTATCCAAATCGTCGTCGGATTCCTGCAAAGCGCGTTTACAATCCATCACTCCCGCACTGGTGATATCGCGCAATTTTTGAACTTGGTCTTTCATGTGTCAAATGTCAATTGTCAAATGTTTATCTGTTTATCAAGACAATTCATTACCCAATCAACGCTCATTTTCGCGTGGTCATTGGCCGGAATCGGATAATCCGCGAAATCCGGATTGTCATCGCTGTCAATGATGCTGACTATTGGAATTTTAAGCTGTCTGGCTTCCTTAATGGCGGTTAAATGACCCTTGATGGCCGTATCAACTACCAGCAAAGCGTCGGGCAATTTGGTCAGATTTTCCAAGCCGCCAAATAATTTCCGCATTCGCTCTATATTTTTGTTAATTACCACCCTTTCTTTCTTGGTGTGCTTGTCAAATTCGCCTAACGCCATATCGGCCTGAACTTTTTTGAAATACTCGAGCCGACCCGAAATTGATTTGAAATTCGTGATTAATCCGCCAGGCCAGCGATTTTTGACATGCGGCAGATTAAATTTTTTTGCCAAATTTTCTATTGCTCCCGAAGCCGACGGCTGAGTGCCCACCAATAAAATCATTTTATTCTCTTTAACCAGATTTTTTAAAAATTCCGCGGCTAAACCAATGGCCGAAACGGTTTTTGCCAAATCGATAATTTCCACATTATTACGGTTGGCAATAATATAAGGTTTGAATTTAGGATTGGTCTTGGTTTTTGTATGTCCGTACATCACGCCGGCGCCAATCATTTCTTTCAACAATTCAATGTCGGCTTTTGATTCAGCGGTTTCAATTATTTCCTCGGCAACGACGGACGGTTCTGTTTTTGTGTCTATTTCAGTCATAATTAAAAAATTTAATATTCTCCTTCCATCATCGGATTCGGCATACCGCCACCTTTTTCTTTTTTCTCCGGAATGTCAGCCACCACCGCTTCGGTGATTAAAAGCATCGAAGCGATTGAAACCGCGTTCTGCAAAGCGCTACGGGTGACTTTGGTCGGGTCAACGATGCCGGCTTTGATTAAATGCTCGTATTTGCCGTTGGCGGCGTTGAAGCCGAAATCGTCTTTGTTCGCCAATATTTTGTCCAAAACCACGGCGCCGTTATAACCCGCATTTTCGGCAATCTGTTTAAGCGGAGAATAAAGCGCTTCAAGAATAATTTTAACACCGACGATTTCCGCCAACTGCTCTTTATCAAATTTAGCAATCAATTCTTTAACCGCCTCGCCGCATCTTGCCAAAGCGACGCCGCCGCCGGCCACTATTCCCTCTTCAATGGCCGCCTTGGTGGCCGAAACCGCGTCTTCAATCCGGTGCTGTTTTTCTTTTTGTTCAACTTCGGTCGGAGCGCCGACTTTAATAACCGCCACTCCTCCGGATAATTTTCCCAATCGTTCCCGAAATTTCTCGCGGTCAAATTCCGAATCGGTTTTCTGCAATTGAGATTTTATCTGATGGATTCTTTTTTCAATTTCTTCTTTTGGACCCTTGCCGCCGACAATAGTCGTATTGTCCTTATTGCTTATCACCCTGTGGGCTTGGCCCAGCGAAACAATGTCAATGCTTTCCAATTTTCTCCCGAGTTCTTCGGAAATAAAAGCTGCGCCCGTTACCGCGGCGATGTCCTCAAGCATTTCTTTCCGCCTGTCGCCGAATCCCGGCGCTTTAACCGCCAATGCATGAAAAATGCCGCGAATTTTATTAACTACCAAAGTCGCCAACGCTTCTCCCTCGACATCGTCGGCAATGATCACCAGTTCTTTTTTTCCGGCCTGGATAAGTTTTTCCAAAAGCGGCAGCAAATCGCTGATTGAAGAAATTTTTTTGTCAGTCACCAATATGTAAGGATTTTCCAGAACCGCTTCCATCCGCTCGGGATTGGTGAGCATATAAGGAGAAATATAGCCGCGATCAAATTGCATTCCCTCAACAAGTTCTTTTGACAAACCGATGGTCTGGGATTCTTCCACAGTCACCACGCCGTCTTTGCCGACTTGGTCAATGACATCGGCGATTAAATTGCCGATTTCCTCGTCGCGGGCGGAAATGGTCGCCACCTGGGCGATTTCTTCTTTGGTGGAAATTTTTTGAGAAAGTTTTTTTAGATTTTCCAAAACCGCCTCGTAAGCTTTTTGCATGCCCTTATGCATGCCGACCACGTCAACGCCGCTGCTGGCGTTTTTCAACCCTTCGTTTATTAAAACCTGTGCCAGCAAAGTGGCGGTGGTGGTGCCGTCGCCGGCCACATCGTTCGTTTTGGAAGCCACTTCTTTAACAAGTTCGGCGCCAATATTTTCAACCTTGTCTTCCAATTCGATTTCTTTGGCAATCGTCACGCCGTCATGGGTAACGACCGGCGCGCCGTAGCCTTTTTCCAAAACCACGGCCCGGCCCCGCGGACCAAGAGTGATTTTCACCGCATTTGCCAATTTATTAACTCCTTTTTTTAAGGAAGTCCTCGCTTGTTCGCCGAATAAAAGTTGTTTTGCCATAATTATTCAATAATCGCCAATATATCGTCTTCGTCTCCGACTAAATATTTTTTGCCTTCTATTTCAATTTCATCGGGCCCGTATTTTTTGAATAAAACAATATCGTTGACTTTTACCGACATCGCTATCCGTTCGCCTTTCTCATTAATCTTGCCGGAACCGACGGCAATAACTTTCCCCCTGATGGGTTTTTCTTTTTCCGCGGTTTCGGGAAGAACAATGCCCGACTTGGTGGCTTTTTCTTCTTCAATCGGTTCGATAAAAAGATGATTGGATAACGGCTTGAAATTCATAATCTAAATATTTTAAGCGTAAAATATTAATTGTCAAGTTCTTCTTCGTTTTCTTCCTTCGGTTTATCGATTGCCGACGGCTCAATGCCGACGGCTACTCCGGAAATCCGCAAAACATCTTTGTCTATTTTCCCCAATTCCTTATAAGCGCTGTTATACATATTCACGGTCGTGCCGAGGTGCGTCCCCAATTTTTTCATGTAAGTTTCGTAACTTGCCAAATGCCGGCCCAGTTCTTCCACCCGCTTTCTGATTTCTTTGGCCGATTCCTCTATCTGCAAAGCTTTCAACCCCTGAAGCACGGTTTGCAAATACGCCAAAAAAGTTGTCGGCGAAACAATCATCACTTTTTTCTCTCCAGCCGCGTATTGAATCAAATCGCGGGTATTGGATTTAACCGCGCCGATTTTATTAATAAGCAAATCGTAATAAACCGCCTCCGAAGGAATAAACATAAAAGCGAATTCCATCGTGTTCTCCGACGGCTTGATGTATTTGCTGGTTTCATCAATCCGATTTTTTAAATCGTCCTTGAAAGCCGCTTCATATTTCTGGCGTTCGCTTTCTTCTTTAGATTCTAAAATCCTGTTGTAATTTTCCAAACTAAATTTTGAATCAATGGGAATGATTTTATCTTTGACAAAAACCGCCGCGTCAACTATATCGCCGTCTTTAAATTCATATTGCATCTGAAAAGCGCCGGGCGGCAGAACATTTTTTAAAACCGCTTCCAAATAATATTCTCCCAAGATTCCCCTTTGCTTCGGATTTTTCAAAATATCCTGCAAACTCTCCAATTGTTTGGCGATATCCACCACCTGTTTTTGGCCTTCGCCGACTTTAGTCAATTCAGTCGTGATTTCTTTGATAATTTTCGCGCTTTCGCTAAACTGACGCTGAAAAACCTTCGTTGACTCGCCCATTTTTGCGTCTAAAGTTCTGACAATTTCCTGAATCTGATTTTGGAGCAAAAGCAAGGCCTGTTTGTCTCCTTCCTCGCCTTTCTTAGCGGCATAATTTTTCAAAAACAAAAAAATGCCCGCTAGGCCGAACAATAGAACCGATAAAATAATAATTAAGAAAATTATTTCCATTTCATTTCAACGCCTCCCAAACAAAAAATCCGAAAATCGCTAAAGTTCCCAAAATCAAAAGCCAATTCAACAAATTCAAAATTTTTCTTATTTTTTCTTCACTCGGCTCTATCGGCAAAAACCAACCGAAAAAACAAACAACGCCAAAAATCGCTAAACTCAAAATGCCCTTGCCGACCCAATGATGGGAAAAAACGTTCTTTAGCCAATCCTTCAGCGGCAAATATAAATCCGCGGCAACGGTAATCGCGACAATAAAAATCACCGCGGCTATGGCTCCGCATATCGCCGAGTGGATGATTTTAAATTTTTTATTTTCCATAATATTTGTTTTTTATCTTAATCTTGCCGCGCCGGAAATTATTATTCCCGTCAAAGCCATAATCGCGCCGAGAATGACGATTAAAGAAGAAAGAATAATAACCGTTTTTTTAATCGCCTGTTTTTGCTCAAGTTCTTCGCCCAAAATATAAAATATCAAAACCGCAACCAGCGCCGCAAACGGCAAGAAAAGAAAAATATGTTCTTTGGCTTCCATAAAAATCGAGTGCGCCCAGGGATAAGCGCTTTTTTTTATGAGCGGCTTTACAATATTGCCGTAATAAACCACATAATAATAACCGCCGAGAATCCACGACGACAAAAAACTAATCAGTCCTAAAAGTGAAACCCGGCGAAGAAATTTGATTCTTTTAAAATCAATCGGCTTGAATAAAACCATTAAAACCGCGTAAAAAAGAATGATGCCCAGAAGGCCCAAAAAAATATGGCTTATTAAAGAAAATTGCAGTAAAACGCTCATTGTTTCTTAATGATTATTTTTTTCAAATAATTCAGAATAATGGCAACAATCGCCACGGCCAAAATATAACAAACCATCGTGATTAAATAAAGTTCAACAAAATTGAATTTGCTTAAAAAATCCGCCAGCCATTTGATTTCTCTTGTTTTTTCGGTAATTCTTCCCAAAGCAAAAGCCGCGTACCAGGATGTTAAAGATAAAGAGCCGGCCCACTTCATCGGCATTTTTCGGGCGGCGATTAAAACCGCGTTAGCCAATAAAACCAAAACTATCGTGTATTTTGCCCACAAAACCGGACTGTAAAAAGTTTTGGTTCCGCCGTATTTTATCCGGACGCCCGCCAAAATGCCAAAACCGGTCAATACCAGAATAATCAGGCTCCAATGCATTATCTTGTAAGTTATTCTCAAATGTCTCGCTTCCGCTTCGTCGATTTTGCCGTCGCGAATATCTTTGAAATAAAGAATCTCTTCGGCGGTGGCGGCGCCGGTCCCGATAATCGCGCTGATGATGTGCGCTATGCTGTTAATGGATAAAAACGACATATTATTTTTATAATATCAGATTAGTGTTAGCATATCAAACAAATGCTTCCTCCGGAATATTATTATACCAAAATCGGTTCGGCTGAAGATTTAAAAATTCCCGAAGAGCGCCGGATTTACCGCTTGCTGGAAATATTCCCCGGCGCCTTGGCTTGGTTCACTTTAACGGGGGTAATTTTAATGTCCTGGCTGGCGCCGGTGTTCGCCGCTTTTTTTATCATCGCTTTTGACATTTACTGGCTGCTTAAAACAATTTACCTTTCTCTACATTTGCGTTCGGCTTTTAAAAAAGTAAAAGAAAATTTGAAAATTGATTGGCTTAAAGAATTGACCGATAATCAACAACCGGCAACCGGCAACTGGCGGGATATTTACCACTTAATTATTTTGCCGTTTTATAACGAACCGGAAGAGACCGTTCGACAGTCAATCGAAAGCTTATCTCTGGCCAATTATCCTAAAGACAAATTGATTGTGGTTTTGGCGGCCGAAGAACGGGCGGGAGGAAATGCCCTGAAAATCGCCGAAAAAATCCAAAAAGAATTCGGTGAAAAATTTTCTAAATTTTTAATAACCATCCATCCGAAAAATTTAACCAGCGAAATCCCCGGCAAAGGCTCGAATATCGCTTATGCCGGCAAACAAGCCAAAGAAAAAATAATTGACGAATTGAGAATCCCATACGGCAAAGTCATTGTCTCGGCTTTTGACATTGATACCGTGATTTTTCCCGATTATTTCGGCCGGCTGGCTTATGTTTATCTCAATACTCCGAACAGCCAAAACTTCAGTTACCAACCCGTGCCTTTTTACACCAACAACATTTGGCAGGCGCCTTCGTTCGCCCGAGTGGCGGCGTTTTCCGCAACTTTCTGGCATACTCTCCAGCAAGAAAGAGCCGAACGCCTAACCACTTTTTCTTCCCATTCAATGCCTTTTCAATCTTTAATTGACATTGATTTTTGGCAAACCAATATGGTCAGCGAAGATTCCCGCGTCTTCTGGCAAACGCTGTTGCGACATAACGGCAATTACGGAATTGTCCCCTTGTATTATCCCGTTAAAATGGATGCCAATGTGGCGCCGACTTTCTGGCAAACGATGAAAAATATTTATAAACAACAGAGGCGCTGGGCTTGGGGCGCTGAAAATATCCCTTATATGCTTTTCGGATTCTGGAAAAATAAAAAAATCAATCTCCGGAAGAAATGGCATTATTCTTGGATTTATATAGAAGGTTTTTGGTCTTGGGCGACCAACGCTTTAATTATTTTCATACTCGGCTGGCTGCCGATAATTTTAGGAGGAGAAACATTTAAACAAACCGTTTTAGCATATAATCTTCCCCAAATCACCAAGTGGCTGATGAACCTGGCTTCCATCGGTTTGGTAACCGCGGCTTACTTGACAATGATGATTTTGCCGCCCAAACCGCCGGAATATGGAAAACACAAATATTTTTTAATGATTATTCAATGGCCTTTGCTTCTAATAACAATGATAATCTTCGGGGCCATTCCGGCGTTTGAAGCCCAAACCAGATTAATGCTTTCTGGAAAATTCCGGCTGGGATTCTGGGTAACGCCGAAACATAAAAAATAAATAATTTATTTTTTGTGTTTCTCCAGAATCTCTGAAATGGTTTTTCTCTGTTCTTCCAGATGAAATAAGATGTGATCTATTTCTCTTTCCGACTTTAAATTCAATTCGAATTCGGCCTTGTTCCGCAATTCATCATACCGGTTTTGCAAATTCTGGCTCACCATAATCAGCGGTAAGAGAAAAATTTGAATAATATTGGAAACAAAAATCCAAAGAACGAAAGCCGGAAAAGGGTCAAAGCGCGCTTCTCTCGGGCCAAAAGTGTTCCAAAAAATCCAAACAACTGTCCAAATCGAAATAATCACGAAAAATCCCGCGGTGCCGATATGGTCCGTGATTAAAACCGCGAATCTTTCAAGCCGCGTCAAGCTTTCTTTATGCTTGACATTGATATTCTCAATCGGTTTGCGAAGTTTTTTTAATTCTTCAAATGATGGCATATGCTCCCACAAGGAATCGAACCTTGATCAATTGCTTAAAAGGCAACTGCTTTACCACTAAGCTATGGGAGCGGTGATGATTAAATCCGAATTAAATAATATTATCTAATTTAGAATATTTTTCAAGACAAAAGAAAACTTGCTGGATTTATTCTATTTCGCCTTCCAAATCTTCCAAAATTTTTTTGGCTTTCGAACTGATTTTCTTCGGAGTTTTGATTCCTAAATCAACGATTAAATTGCCCCGACCGTATCCGTTGAAAATCGGCATTCCTTCGCCGGAAATTTTCAAATTGTCTTTCAAGTTAAAACTCGCGGGAATTTCAACGCGCAGTTTGCCACCGGAAATTGTCGGTATTTCAATTTTCTTTTCCAACAAAATGTCCGTTAATTTAATTTCTTTTTTAACAAACAAATCGTTTCCCGCGCGCCGAAAAACAGGATGCGGTTTTGTTTTGATCCTGATATAAAGATCCCCGCTTTCAGCTCCCCGCTCGCCGGCCTCGCCTACTCCTTTGACGGTGATAATCTGATTATCGCCGACGCCGGGAATAATTTTTATTTTTATCCGGCGCTCGCCGCTGATTTTTCCGATGCCGCGGCATTTTTCACAAATCGCCTTGGGAATCTGGCCTGCGCCGTGGCATTCTTTGCAGGGTTTTATTTGGGCAAAACTGCCGAAAAAACTGCTCCGGGTTTCCTTAACTTCTCCTCGGCCGGCGCAAGTTCCGCATTTTTCAAGGCCGGCTTTCATGTCATATCCTTTTCCCTCGCACTTTTCGCATTTTATCCCGACCCGGTATTCGATTTCTTTTTCCGTTCCCCTAAAAGATTCTTCCAGAGAAATTTCCGCGATAATTTCAATATCGGCGCCGCGATGATAAGTGCGCCGCTTCTGTTTCGCGCCAATGCCTTCAAAAAAAGCGTCGAATAAATCGCCTAAATTAGTGAAATCGGCAAAAGCAGAAGGGTCAAATTCAAAACCAAAATCCTGTCCGGCGGAAAATCCGCCGAAAGGGTCCGCTCCCTCCCCGCCATAAGCGGAAAAAGATTTGCCGTACTTGTCATACTGTTCGCGTTTTTTCTTATCCGAAAGAATCTGATAAGCCTCGTTGATTTCCTTGAATTTTTTCTCATCTCCGCCTTTTTTATCCGGATGATATTTATGCGCTAATTTTCGGAAAGCTTTTTTGACGTCTTCCTCCGAAGCATTTTTGTCAAGACCGAGAATTTCATAATAATTTTTTGTCATTTTTATTTCAAAACGATGATTTCCCCGCTTCTTCCTTCCAAAACCACCGTCGCAAAACCCAAAGCTAGAAGAATTTCATATATTATAAAAGCAAAAAGCGAAATTATCAACCGCAAAGGGAAAGCCAATCCTTCAAACGCGAGAAACAACAGCGCCGTTGCGGCGAGCAGGACATAAGATTGGAGCGCCTGCGGTAAACCGGCAAATTTATTTCTTAAAAGCCCGTAAATTGAATCGCCGATTTTTTCCTTGAAATTTATATTGCCTCCGAAAAAATCGGAAATCTTGTTTTTTAATTCTTCTGCCGCCTGATTAACCAATTGTTTTTTCGCGCTTGCCGGCAAAATTTGAAATTGAGGAATTTTATTAACCTGTTTCGCGGCTAAATTTGAAATTAATTCGCCGGAAGAAAGTGAGATGTCAAATTCCGGAAAAAATTTCTGAACCAGGGCCGCATTGGGGAATAAGACCCTTTCAAAAGTTGTTCGGGAAATAAAAAATTCTTGCCGGTCGGACGCACCGTAAACGAAAACAACGGAAGCAAACAAAAATAAGGCGGCTATCGCTTTCGGCAGAATAACTTTGCCGAACCGCCAAAAATTGACCTTCAGCATATTTTCCAATTCTTTTTGACCGCGCCTGACGGCCCAAAACAATATTGCAAAAACAAATGCCATCGCGACATATAATGACGGATTTCCGCCGCCGCTTCCGGAAGATAAGGAAAAAATAATTTTATCGTAATAAGCGGCTGATAATCCTAAACACTCCAATAAAACAATCAGCGCGGAAATTTTTAAATTTTTGACGAATAAAGATTGAAGGAGAAGAATCGCCGAAAAAATCGAAAAAAAGAGTCCGGAAAACAAAAGAGAATTAAAATCTCCGTGAATTAAAAGCGTTTTTAAAAAATATCCGAAAGACGCGGAAGAAACTGCGCCAAAAAACGCCAAGCCGGCGATTTTGACGATTGAACGGTCCACTTCGGTTTCATTGGCTGAAATATTAGCCGACAAAGGTAAACGGGAGAACATATTTATTTGGACGCTTCATCGGCATTGTCATGCGGAGGATGAATTGATTGGCCTATTTTTTGGATTTCCATCGAGAGTTCCGCGGTTTTTGATTTAATGACTTCGATGTCAGAACCGTCTTTCACGGTTTTGAGTTCTCCTATTTTCGCGTTAATCGCGTCTTTGATTTCAACGGAAATCTTGTCTCCGGCTTCTTTCAACGATTTTTCCGCCAAATAAATCGTCTGTTCGCCCATGTTTCGCGCCTCGGCTAATTCTTTTTTCTTTTTGTCGTCTTCGGCATGAACCGCTGCTTCCTGCTTCAATTTATCCACTTCGTCTTTGGAAAGCTGGGTTGATGCTTCAATGCGAACCGATTGGCTTTTTCCCGATGCCTTGTCTTTGGCCGAAACGTTAAGAATGCCGTTGGCGTCAATGTCAAATTGGACTTCAATTTGAGGAATTCCCCGCGGCGACGGCGGAATGCCGTCCAAAATAAATCTTCCCAAAGTTTTATTGTCCGCCGCCATGGGCCGTTCTCCTTGTAAAATATGAATTTCCACCGAGGTTTGATTTTCGGCCGCGGTCGAAAAAATTTGCGACTTGGATGTCGGGATAGTCGTGTTTTTTTCAATTAAGGCGGTGAAAACTCCGCCCAGTGTCTCTATCCCCAAAGAAAGAGGAGTAACGTCCAAAAGCAAAATATCTTTTACGTCTCCCTGGAAAATTCCCGCTTGCACCGCGGCGCCGATTGCCACCACTTCGTCGGGATTGATTCCTTTGTGGGGCTCTTTGCCGAAAAATTTTTTAACCGCCCCGGAAATCGCCGGCATTCTGGTTTGGCCGCCGACTAAAATAACTTCGTCTATTTCCGACGGTTTCAATTTCACTTCGTTCAGCGCCTGGCCGGTCAAATCGATTGAGCGGTCAATATAATCCCTGACCAACTCCTCCAATTTGGCTCTAGTCATTTTCATCAAAAAATGTTTCGGCCCGGAAGCGTCGGAAGTGACATAAGGAAGATTAATTTCCGTTTCCATCGCGGTTGAAAGTTCATGCTTGGCCCGCTCAGCCGCTTCCTTGAGCCGCTGAAGCGCCAATGGGTCCTTGGAAATATCAATGCCTTCCTGTTTTTTGTATTCAACGACAAGATATTCAATAATTCTCTTGTCAAAATCGTCGCCGCCGAGATGCGTATCCCCTCCCGTGCCTTTCACCTCAACCACATCGTCGCCGACTTCCAAAACGGAAATGTCAAAAGTGCCACCGCCAAAATCATAAACGACGATTTTTTCGTTCTTCTTACGGTTCAGGCCGTAGGCCAAAGCCGCGGCCGTCGGCTCGTTGATAATCCGCCGGACTTTAAGCCCGGCGATTTCGCCGGCGTTTTTGGTCGCCTGCCTTTGGGAATCGTCGAAATAAGCCGGTACGGTAATAACCGCTTCTTCTATTTTTTCTCCGGTTTTCATTTCGGCGTCGGCTTTCAATTTAGCGAGCGTCATCGCGGAAATTTCTTCCGGCTTATACCAACGCTCCCCCATTTTAATTTCCATTCCGCCGGTCGCCGATTTTTGAATCTCATAAGGCAGCCAAGATTTGTCCCGTTGAATTTCTTTATCGTCAAAATTCCTGCCGATAAGCCGTTTCACCGAAAAAATCGTGTTTTTGGGATTTACCACCGCCTGGCGCTTGGCCAATAATCCGACTAGCCGTTCGCCGGCCTTGGAAACGGCGGCAACCGAAGGCGTGGTTCTCGCGCCTTCGTGATTTTCCAGAATTTTCGGCTCGCCTCCCTCGACAATCGCCATCGCCGAATTGGTTGTGCCTAAATCTATGCCTAAAATTTTTGCCATATATTTTATTTATATTATTTTTTTGCCATCGCGCTGATTTTATTCATGCCTAAATCTATGCCAAGTATTTTCATAAATTTATTTATTTTATTATTTTATTTTGCCACTTTTACTCTCGCCGGCCTTATCAATTTGCCGTGCAATAAATATCCTCTTTCCACTTCTTCAACAACTGTGTCCGACGGTTTATCCGATTCAACCGAAACAATCGCTTCCTGAAGGTTGGGGTCAAACGGCTGGCCGACGGAAACCGCGACTCTCTCCAAACCGTTTTGTCTCAAAGTATCCTCAATTTGCGCCCGAATCAAATATATGCCTTTTTCCGCCTTACCCTCCTTTTCCAAAGCCGCCAGAGCCAAATCAAAACTATCAAGTGTTTTAATCAATTCCCGAATCAATCCCTCTTGGGAAAATTTTGCCACTATTTCGAATCTTTTGCTCTCGTCTTTTTTATAATTCAGCAAATCCGCCTTTGCCCGCTTCCAGCCCTCAAGATTTTCATCGCGCTCTTTTTGACATTTAGCCAAATCATCGGTCATAATGGAAACAATTATAAGCGACAAAATGTCCGTGTCAAGAAATGCCGATTAAATTTTACAACACTCTTGCCCGCAAAAAACAAATTTTTAAGCCGCTTAAAGATAAAAAAGTCGGCTTTTACGCTTGCGGACCCACGGTTTACTGGCGCGCCCATTTGGGCAACCTCCGGACTTACATTTTTGAAGATATTTTGCGGCGGCTGCTTGAATACAACGGCTATAAAGTGCGGCAGATAATGAACATCACCGATGTTGAAGATAAAATCATCAAAAAAGCCCGGGAGGAGCGCAAAAACATTTTTGAAATCACCAAACCTTACACGAAAATCTTTTTTGACGACTTGAAAAAACTTAACGTTAAAAAAGCCGAAGTTTATCCCAAAGCCACCGGCCACGTCAACGAAATGATAAATCTGGCGGAAAAATTGCTTCGGAAAAAAATCGCTTACAAGGGAGAAGACGGTTCAATATATTTCAATATCTCAAAATTCAAAAATTATGGAAAATTATCTCGGCTTGAAAAAAGAGAATTAAAAATCGGAGCGAGAGTTTCAGCCGATGAATATAATAAAGAACAAGCTCGGGATTTCGTTTTGTGGAAAATAACGCGGAGCAATGAAAACTTTCGCAAAATCAAAGCGGAATGGCCAAGCCCATGGGGCAATGGCCGGCCCGGCTGGCACATCGAATGCTCGGCAATGAGCGCGAAATATCTGAACCAGCCCTTTGACATTCATGCCGGCGCCGTTGATTTGATTTTCCCCCATCATGAAAACGAAATCGCCCAGTCCGAAGCCGCTTTAGGCAAAAAATTCGCGAATTATTGGCTCCACGGCGAACATTTGCTGGTTAATAACCAAAAGATGTCGAAGTCGCTCGGCAATGTTTTTACCGTGAAAGATTTGGAAAGAAAAAAAATCAGTCCTCTTGCTTTTCGCTATCTCGTTCTGACTTCTCATTACCGCTCAAAACTGAATTTTACCTGGGAAAGTTTGGCGGCGGCTCAAAACGCCCTTAATAATTTGATTTCTAATTTTCAATTTTTAATTTCCAATCCGGGAATATCAAAAAAGTCCGATTCAATTAAGTCGAAAAATTACGGAAAAAAATTTCTAACGGCTGTCAACAATGACTTGAACGCGCCTAAGGCGATTTCGCTTGTCTGGCGAACAATTAAAGATAAAAATCTTTCCGGTCCGGCGAAAAAACGGCTTATTCTGAAATTCGATAAAGTTCTCGGCCTGGGGCTGAATAAAATAAAACCGCTTAAAATTCCGCAAAAAATCAGGGTTTTGGCCGCTGAACGCGAGAAATTCAGAGCTAATCAACAATTTATCCAAGCAGACCTCTTGAGAAAAAAAATAGAAAAGTTAGGATACAAATTGGAAGACGCCGCTTATGGACCCAAAATTGCCCCCGCAAGAAATTGAAGCCGAACGCTCTGTTTTAGGAGCGTTGATGCTTGATAAAAATGCCATCATCAAGGTGGCTGATTTGATTATGGCTGAAGATTTTTATCGGCCGAATCACGCCAAAATTTACGAATGTATTCTTGAACTTTTCAACAAAAACGAACCGATTGACGTTTTGAGCGTCACCAACAAGCTTAAAACCAAAAATCAGCTGACGGAAATCGGCGGTTCGTCTTATTTGACGGAAATTATCAATTCGGTGCCGACCGCGGCCCATATCGGCCATTATGCCAAACTCATCAGGGACAAAAAAGTTCTCCGTGATTTAATCAGCGCTTCGGCGGAAATCGCGGAAAAAGTTTTCGGTCGGCCGGAAAGTTCCGAAGACCTCCTAGATGAAATTGAACAGAGAATTTTTTCCATCGCCCAAAAATCCCATCCTCAAAATTTCGTGCTGGTCAAAGACGAATTGAAAAGCGCTTACGAACGAATCGAAAAAATCCACCGGGGAGACAAAAGTTTGCGGGGCGTGTCGACCGGTTTTGAAGAGCTTGACCATTATCTTTCCGGATTCCAGAGATCCGATTTGGTGGTCCTCGGCGCCCGGCCGTCCTTGGGAAAAACCGCTTTCGCCATGGACATTGCCCGGGGAGTCGCCGCCAAAGGCCATGGCGTGGCGATATTTTCGCTGGAAATGTCCAAAGACCAGATAATCGACCGACTGATTTCCGCCGAAGCCCAGGTGCCTCTTTGGCGTTTACGCACCGGACGGCTGACGGATGAAGTGGAATTTGAAATGATTCAATCGGCTTTGGATAAGCTGTCGGAATACCAAATTTACGTTGACGATACGGCTTCGCCCACGGTTTTACAACTCCGTTCAATGGCGAGGAGACTGCAAGTCGAATGCCCCAACCTTAGTTTGATTATCATCGATTATGTTCAATTGATTGCTCCGCGGACAAATTCCGAAAACATCGTCCAGCAATTTACCGAAATCAGCCACGGACTCAAAGCGATGGCCCGCGAACTTAATCTGCCGATTCTCGCCGTTTCCCAGCTTTCAAGGTCGGTTGACCATCGGGAAGTAAAAATTCCGCGGCTTTCGGATTTGAGAGAAACTGGCTCTTGGGAACAAGACGCGGATGTGGTGATGTTTATTTACCGCAAAGACCGCGACAAGCTCAATCCGACTCTTGAAGAAGAAAATATGGCGGAAATTATCATTGCCAAACATCGCAACGGCCCGCTGGGAACGGCGCAATTGAAATTTGACCCGGAAAAAGTCAGTTTTAAACCGATTGATAAAACTCATCAATAATGCTTCCGCAACCGGTTAAAAATTTTATCGATATTTTTTCAAAACTTCCTTCCATCGGACCGCGTCAGGCGACACGGCTGGCTTTTAAGCTGGTCGCCGGCGGGAAAAATAACATTGAAAACGCTTCCCAGGCGATTTCAGATTTGAAATATCTGAAAATCTGCCAAAATTGTTTTTTTGTCCATTCCAATCGGGAAAATCTATGCGATATCTGCGCCAATAAAAGCCGCCGGCGGGATATTATAATGCTCGTCGAAAAAGAAACCGATTTGATTTCTTTGGAACGGCCTAAAAAATTCAACGGCCGGTATCTGATTCTGGGCGAACTTTCTAAAGGCGGCGCGCTGGAAAGCGTCCAAAAACTCCGCCTGAATCATTTAAAAAATTTCATTAAAAAAGAATTGAACGGCCTGGCCGAAGAAATTATCATCGCTTTCAGCCCGACCGTTTATGGCGACCTTAACGCTTCCATTGTCGCCAAAGAATTGGAAGGCGCGGCAAAAAAAATAACCCGTTTGGGACGCGGAATTCCTACAGGCGGAGAGATTGAATTTGCCGACGAAGAAACCCTCGGAGAAGCGCTGAAAAGACGAAGTTAAATTTACTATCCTAATTTACGATCGTAAATTAGGATAGTAAATTAGAATCAAAAAATTATTTTGCCTACCTCTACCTCCGTAAAATGCTGACGATGCCCTTTCTTCTTTCTGTACCTCGTCTTCGAATGGTATCGAAATACAATTTTCTTTTTGTCTCTCCCCTGTTTCAAAATTTTCGCCGCAACTTTCGCGCCTTCTACATAAGGCGTTCCGATTTTAACGCTTTCTTCTCCGGCAACCAATAAAATCTTGTCAAAAATAAAATCGGCGCCGGCTTCGGCGTTTAATTTCTCAATCTTTATTTTTTGACCTTCGGAAATTTTATATTGTTTTCCGCCTGTCTGAATGATTGCGAAAGTCATAAATCAATTAACCGAAATAATAACTCCCATCGCGATTAAAATCAAGAGACAGAGACCCGCGCTCCCAAAACTGAAAACATACGAAAGAAATCTTTCGCGGTTATAAAAGAAATCAGCCAAAAAAGCGTTGAGAAAAACAATCGCGAAAGCCGAAGTTAAAATGCCGAAAATCTCCGCCCGCCTTCCCAAGAAATCAACGCCGGAGAAAACGTCAAAATGGACAATCAAAGGTCCGGAAATTTTTCCTATTTTCAAAAAAGTCATTATTGAAGCGAAAATCAAAATCAAAAAACTCAAACTGAAAATCGCGCGCAGATATTTATCTTGAAATATCGAAAACATAAATTGAAAATTTTGGTGCCGCCACCGGGATTCGAACCCGGGTTTCAGCGTTGAGAACGCCGCGTCCTTGGCCGGACTAGACGATAGCGGCGAACTTTATTTCTTTATTTCATCGACTGCTTTATCCAACCCAACCGCCCTTGACGCTTTAACAAGAATCAAATCTTTCTCCCGAATATTTTTTTTAATCTCGGGAATCAGTTCTTCCGCGGTGTCAAAGCTTAAAATTTTATGTTCGCTCATGCCGTTATTTTTTGCTCCCTCGGCGATAAACTTTCCTCTCGGGCCGACGGTAATTAAAATATCAGCCGATTTAGCCGCTTCTTTTCCTGTTTCCATATGCGCTTCAACGGAATATCTCCCCAATTCCAGCATATCCCCCAGCACCGCGATTTTTCTCGCCGCTTTCAAATCGCCCAAAATCTCCAGCGCCGCCTTCATTGAAAGCGGCGAAGCGTTGTAGCTGTCATCAATAATATAAGTGTTTTTTATTCCAAAAATCAAGTTGGCTCTTCTTTTTGCCGGCTGATAATTTGCCGATATGAATTCCGCGGCTTCCACCAAATTCAAACCGTGAATCAATCCTGCCAGCGTTCCGACGGCAACGGCGTAGGCGTGCGGCTTGCCGAAAACTCCCCTTAAAACAACCGGCACGAAACTTCCCCGATATTCGAGTTTGAAAGAAACACCCAGCGGCTTTCCGTTCTCCGAACGATTTTCAAAACTTGAAATCTTCAAGTCCGCTCCGTCGCTGAAACCGAAAGTTATCGTTTTTGCCCTGGTTTTTTCTTTCATCGCCAGCACTTCTTTGTCGTCAAAATTAAGGATAACGAAACCGGAAGAAAATAAATCTTCAATCAATTTTGATTTTTCTTTTGCCACCCCGGAAACGTCTTCATAAAATTCAACATGAACCGGCGTGTTTCCAATGGCGGTGATAACGGCGATTTTCGGTTTGGCGATTTCCAGCAGATATTTGATGTCACCCGGCTTTGAAGCGCCGTATTCCAAAACCAAAACATCCGGATAAAACGCTCTCGGCGTGAAAATCAGACGCAAAAACGAAAAAACGAGCGCTTTCAGCCAAAACCATGAAAGCGGCCTTTCTATTTTCTGCCATTTTCCCAAAATAGTCAGCGGCACGCCAAGCTCGTTGTTGAAATTCTCGCTGGCTTTCCTGACGCGATAACTGTTTTTCAAAGCGGCGAAAATCGCCTCTTTGGCTGAAGTTTTTCCGACGCTTCCGGTAATGGCGATAATCTCCGGCTGAAACCGCCAAACCGTCAATTTAGCCAACCGCTTAAGAATATATTTAAGAATATTTATTGAAGTTCGTTTCATCATAATTCGTCCGGCGCCACATTATAATAATTCAAAATAAATTGCGCCAATTCTCGAAAAGCCGGCACAACGGTTTGGCCGGCAACCGGCGCGTTTTTCGGCTTTTCCAGTTTTATTAAAATAACGAATTTCGGGTCAGAAGCCGGAGCGAATCCCGTGTAAGTGTTAATCACATCCTCCGTATATCCGCCGACCTTGAAATCCGGAATGTAAGCGGTGCCGGTTTTTCCGGCAACGCTGTAATTGGCGATATCGGCGATGATATTTTTTCTGACCGCTGAGACCATCATTCCGGCGACTGCCCGGGCTGAATCTTCGGAAATGATTCTTCTTATCGCCTCTGGTTTTTCATCGACTGAAATCAGCGGTTTCATAATGACTCCGCCGTTGGCAATGGCCGAAACGGCGCTGATTAACCTGACGGGCGTCACCGACACGCCTTGGCCGTAAGAAGCGGTGGCGAAATCGATATCGCGGCCGTTTTTCAGGTTGCCGATATTTCCTTTCACTTCGCCCGGCAGATTGATTTCGGTCAGCGCGTTAAAGCCGAATTTCACGAAATAATTGTAAAAAATATCGTGCCCCATCATTCTCTCGGCGTAAACGGAACCGGTATTGATGGAATGCTCAATGACTTCGGCCATTGTCGTTTTGCCGTAAGCTTTATGATCCCAATTTCTGATTGTCTTGCCGTTCAGAGTGACTGAACCGCTGTCGAAATAAACCGTTTCCGGCGTGATTTTTCCGCTGTCAATTCCGGCGGCCATCGTGAAAATTTTAAAAACCGAACCCGGTTCGTAGACCGCCTGGACCGCCGGATTCAAAAAATCTCCGATATCGAATCGCGGATAATCATTCGGTTCAAAATTGGGAAAATTCGCCATTGCTAAAATTTTTCCGGTTTTCGGGTCCTGAACAATGGCGGTGGCGGATTTCGCTTCCCATCTTTCAACCAATTTTCTTAAAATTTCTTCGGTTTGGGCCTGAATGTTCCAGTCAATAGTTGTGATTAAACCGTTGCTTTGAAGAAAAGAATCAAATCGGGATTCCAGTCCGTAACGCCCTTCCTGTTTGTCAATCGAAACGAATCCCAAAAGTTGCGAAGCTAATTCCCCAAAAGGATAAAAACGCAAATTCCTCTTGTCGATGTAAATCCCTTTTAAATTCAATTTTTGGATTTGTTTTGTCTGCTCTTCGCCGGCTTTCAAAATTAAAAGTTCGTAAGAGTCGTTCTGTTTGTTTATTTTTTTTTCAAGCTCAACGGCGTCAACATTTAAAATCGGGCTTAGTTTTTCCGCCCAGTCCGCTGTATCGGAATTATTTAATTTTGCTTCTTTTTGAATTTCGGAAGGTACGGCGTAAATCATGTCGTAATCTTTGTTCAAAGCCGCCTGAATCAAATTATTATTTTTGTCGATAAAATAAATGTCGCCGCGGTATTTTTCCAAAACGCCGGCTTCCGATAAAAACTGCGCCCGCGCCGAATAATAAAGATTTTTAACTATCTGAATATTATAAAGATGAAAAACCAAAACCGAATAGAGGGTTCCGAAAACGAAAATTATGAAAATAAAACGCCATCGCATTCTAATTTTTTACCAATTGCTGTTCTTTAATGTAAGTCGGATTTTTTTCCAAAACCAGCGCTCCGTCGTTCATCAACGATTCCAAATTTTTCGGATTAACTATTTGAAAAAGTTCGTTTTTAAGTTCGGCGTTTTTGACTTCCGTTTCGGACGCGGATTTTTCATAAGAAGCTATTTCGTGGCGGAAATCGACCAATTGGTTGTACAGAAACACGCTCCAGACGGCAACAACGGCTAAAATCAGCATTAAAATAGAAATCAAAAAATTTAATTTATTTTTTTTATTGGGTTGGATTATTGTCATAAATAATTGCTCTTAATTTGGCGGATCTTGACCTTGGATTGATTCGAATTTCTTCCTCTGTCGGTTTTATCGGTTTTTTCGTCAAAAGTTCCGCTCGGCCTTCTTTTGCCAACGCTCTAAAATAATTTTTCACCAGCCGGTCCTCCAGAGAATGAAAGGATATAATCGCTGCTCGACCTTCGGGCCTTAAAATCCGGTCCAAATTCTTCAGCAATTTTTCCAAATTTTGAAGTTCGGCATTAACATAAATTCTTAATGCTTGAAAAACGCGGGTGGCGGGATGTAAACGACCTTTTTCATAATTGCGGGGGACAGCGCGCCTAATAATATCCACCAATTCAAAAGTCGTTAAAATTCTTTTTTTCTTTCTTTCTTCACAAATCTTTTTGGCGATTTGCCGCGAAAATTTTTCTTCGCCGTATTTCCAGAAAATATCCGCCAAATCTTTTTCGCTGAAACTGTTAACGGCTTCCGCCGCCGTCAATCCTTCACCGCCGTATCTCATGTCCAGCGGTTCGTTTCTCAAAAAACTGAATCCTCTGCCCGAATGTTCCAGTTGGTCGGAAGACATTCCCAAATCAATCAGCAATCCGTCGGCCCCGCTTAAATTTAAATTATTTTTTTCCAAAATTTCCGGCAAATCCGCGTAATTGCCCCGAACCAAAATCGCATTCTCGCTATTTTTCAATTTCCCGTCTTTCAATCTTTCAATCGCTTTTTCGTCCCAATCAATCGCCAATAATTTTCCGCTTGCTCCTATTTTTTCCAAAATCGCGGCGCTGTGTCCTCCGCTTCCGGCCGTGCCGTCTATAAAAAATTCTCCGGGCATTGGATTCAAAATTTCAACAACTTCTTTTAAAAGAACGGGAACGTGCATTGTTTATATCCCCAACTCTCCCAGCTTCTCCGCTATCTCGTCCGAATTGCCTTCGGTCTTCGCTTTGTATTGCTTCCAATTCTCGCTGTTCCAAATTTCAATTCGGTTATACAAGCCGGCAACCGTTGTTTCTTTTTTCAGTCCCGAGTATTCCCGCAAATAATCAGGAATCAGAATCCTTCCCTGCTTGTCCAATTCAACATCCGTGGCGCCGGCCAACATCAAACGGACGAAAGCTCGGGAATTCGCCTGCGCCAGCGGCAAAGCGATTAATTTCTGCGCCAATATTTCCCATTCTTTGGAACCGAAAACGAACAAACATTTGTCCAGCCCCCGCGTGATAATCGCGCCAGCGGTCAGTTTCTGCCGGAATTTCACCGGAACGGCTAATCGTCCTTTTGAATCTAAATTGTGTTGAAATTCGCCGATGAACATGCCAATAAAATCGGGAGTTGTCCCCAGAAAACCATGCTTATCCCCATAGTTATCCACAGCTCTCCACTTTTATATAATTTTGCCCCACCAGAGCTATTCAAGTCAACACTGTGCTTGTTTTTTAAAAGGAATCAAAAAACCCGCTGTTTAAGCGGGTTTTTTAGAATTTCTTTATAAGTTATCCACAATTTATCCTCTTATCTTATTTTTTGTAAGAATTGGAAAGTATCTTCAAAGTTTTTGACAATAACATCGACAATTGATTCGGTTTGCCGCGGAGTGATAATCGTTCTTATCGGCGAAACGGTTTTATTGTTGGCGTCGTCAACTGAAATCACTTTTATTCTGTAAAGCAGGCCGGGTTTTAATTTGGTGATAATGACATTGTGGTCCTGGACAAAAACATCGCTGTCGCCGGATTTATTGGCCAATGTTCCGTCTCCCTTACCCGAACCTTCTTCATATTCAACGAAAGAATTTGCCGGCTCGTCGGTTTTCCAGGAAACGATTGTTTGCACCCGGTCGGTCCGACCGGAAACCATGGCGCTGTCGATTCTCAAATTGGAAAGAGTCGGCGGCGTGACATCGCGGCTGGTTCTGGCGGTAATCGCTTCGCCGGCTTCGATAAGATTTCCTTTTTCGCCGTAACCCATCGCTTGAATTTCATAAGAGGTGTCCGGCGTCAGATTTTCGATTTTGACGTTGTGGTCCTTGGTCAAAAATTCATTGGTCTTCCGGTTAATCTCGTTGGTTTGCAGATTCTTGTATTCCACGATTGAACTGGCCAACGAATCCGTTATCCAGGCAATCGTAATGGCGTCGTTGTCAATGTCGGCGATTCGCGGTTTTATCGGCGACGACTTGGTGATAAAAGTCATGTCTTCGCTCCGGCCCATTACTTGCGGCAAAATGAACGATTTAACCATAAAGTGGTATTGGGTGCTCGGGGAAAGTCCGGTCAAAGCAATTTCATGGTCAACGGTTTTTGTCTCGGTGTCGGAAACTTCGCCGGTGTAAGGATTGACTGCGCTCGCGTTAAAATCTTTATCTCCCGCGTAAAGCGCCACCGAATAAGATTTTATGTTGGTTTTCCACCTGAGAATCGCGGAATTTTCCGTGATGTCCGTCACCCGCGGCTTTTCGATGAACGGCGGCAAAAGCGACGGGAGAATCGACTCGATTGATTTTTCTATCGCTTCCTGAAATTGGGAAGCTCTCTCCAAAGTAATCAGGTCTTGAAGCGCTTCGGTGAAATATTTTGTCGTGAAAGTCTCGTCGCCGGCATCGGAGAAATTATTCGCCTTGTCGATGGCTTTGGCTTTGAAATGATATTGCGTTCCCATTTTCAAACCGGTCAGTTTGAATCTGTGGGAAGTGGAAAATTGCGACGAACCGACGGTCGTCCCGTAACCGTTGGTTTCTCCGTAATCGATGAAAGCGGTGGCGTCTTCATTGGTGCTGAAACTGATTACCGCGTCAAAAGAGCCGACTGATTCAACTTTGATGTCGCTGATAACCGGTCCCGTCATGTCGCCGGCCGTTGCCGCGTTGCTGACGACGGCCGCGCCGACATAAACTATGATGGTTTGTCTTTCCGCCGCGGTGGTAAATTCATTTTCATTGGAAACCGCGTCGCTGTTGCCGGTGTTCAAATCGTTGGAGCGGACTCTGTAATAATATTTTGTTTCTTTAATCAAACCCGTAAGCGTTACCACGTGGCTAGTCGTCAAAGTGCTGTCCTGGATCGTTGAAGTCGCGTAACTGCCGGCCGTGGACGAAGCCGTGGTGCCGTATTCAACCTTGGAACTTGCCGGCTCGTCGGTTGTCCAAATGACCACCGCCGACGAATCGGTAAGCACCGGCGTGGCGACTCCGGAAATCACCGGCGGCTTGGTGTCGCGGGTAGTCCGGCAAATGTAGAAATTCCCGCTGTTATTGTCAATGGAAACATTGCCCCCGCTGTTGGTCGATTTCACCCTGAAATAATAAGGCAGCCCCTGGGACAGGCCGGTAATCGGAGCTTTTTGCTGGTAATAATTGTTGCTAACCGAACTGACCGCGCTGACCGAAGCCGAACTGTAGCTCGCCAGAGAAGCATTCGCCGAATATTCCACCGCCGAAGAAACCGTCGCCTGGTTGGTGTTCCAGATGACGGAGAGCGAAGTGCCGGTCTGGTCAATGCAAGCCACGTCGGAAATCGTTACTCCGGGAATAGTGGTAAAACTGTATTCCGAAGAATCGGCCGAATTATTCACAATATCTTTTGACCGGACCATGAAATAATAAGTCGCGCCCGGAGTCAGGCCGGTCAGATAAACCGCGTGAGGAGTCGACGAAGCCAGCAAAGTGTCCACCGACGAAGAAGCGGTGTAATTTCCCGTTGCTGTTCCGTATAAAACTTTGGAATCAGAGTATTCGTCCGTAGTCCAGGTGATTTTCGCCCAGGTGGACTGAACTTCGGTTGAAGAAGCATTGCTGATTATCGGCGCCACGATATCCGTTCCCCCTTGGCCGTCAACGACATCGTCGGCTGAAGCGGAAAATTCGGAAACATCGCCATCCGTATCAGTCACTTTTATCTTGTAATAATAATCCGTTGAGGAGGAAACCGAAGTATCGGTGTAATAATTGGTTGAAGAAGCGGTGATGGTGGTCAGCAGGCTGTAATTCGCTCCGTCCGTTGAACGGTATAATTTATAAGAAGCGAATGTCGCGTCCGTTTCACTGGTATAAGGGCTCCAGGAAATAAATTCCTGCCACTGGCCGGTATTGGTGTTGGAAACGTCTTTCAAATTGATGCCCGCCAGATTTTGCGTTCCGATGCCCGGCGCCGTTACCGTGCCCGAAGCCATGGTGTTGCCGTAAGCGTCCCTCGCCTGGTAATAAACTTTTTCCGTTGCGCCGCTCGCCGCCGGCGTTATCCAAGTTGTGGAGCTGGCGCCCGTTGAAGAAGCGTTCAGCGTCTGCCAGTCGTTCCGGCTATTGTTGTCCGCGGAAAAATCCGCGTTGTTGGAAATCCGGTATTGGATATTGGAATCATCCGCGAAGGTATAACCCAGAATATTCCCCGTTGTCGCGCCGGCCGAAGAATCGAAAGTCAAGCCGCCGGCTGTCGGAACTTTGGTGTCCAAAGTGAAAGCCGCGCTGGTCGAAGACGCGATGTTGTTGGCCGCCTCGCTGTCGTTGGCCGTTACCCTGATTTGCGTGGTGGTGGAATAATTTCCGGAAATCTGGCTCGGAGCGTCCCAGATAGTGGAAGTGGTGTTGTAAGAATTCGCGGCAATCCGGGTGGAAGTGGAGGAAGGATTGAGATTCGCCAGCGGAATCGCGGTCCAGCCGGCCGAACTGTTCAGCCGGTAATCGAAAGTGGTTGCCAATTTGTTGGGCGTGGCGCCGGTTAAAGTGTCCGTGTCTTCGACCCGATGCCAGATTTCCATCTTTCCCCAGTTGTTGTCGGTGGAAGTGGCGATTTGGGAAGAAATTAAAATTCCGTTAGTTCCGTAAGAAGCGTCAAACTGCGGCGCCGCGTTGACCACATAAGTGATTACGACATTGTCCGCGACCGCCGTTCCCGCGCTGTCGCTTTCCAGCCGGACTTTATACTGCAAATAGCGGTCGTTATTGTTGTTTCTCAAAGGATTGTCCGTTCCCAGCGTTACGTTATTCTTGTCAAAATCAAAATAATTTGTCCCGGCGCAGGTTGAGCCGGTGTCAGCGTAACCGCACCATTCCGACCAGGTTGAACCGTCCGGAGAAGACCTGATTTGCAATCTTACCTTGTTGGTTGTTGAAGTCGCGGTTTCGTTCCAGCTGATTTTGGCGATTAAATTGGCGGCATCGCTGGCGTCGTATCTGGAAGAAATCAATTCTCCGGAACTCGGATATTGAGTGTAGCTGATGGTGGCGTCGGTAAAAGAAGGAGCGCTGCGAGTGTTGATATTGTATTTCCAGAAAGCGGTGGTGGTGTTGCCTCGAAACGCGTAGATACTGCCTGAGCCGTCGTAGGCCAAAGAGCTGCCGTAATAGACTGTTCCCGGGGCAACGGTCATCACTGACCAGGTGTTGGTGGAGATGGCGTATTTCCAGAAAGTGGTGGTGACGCCGCCTTGAAACGCGTAGATACTGCCCGAGCCGTCATAAGCCAGGGAGCCATAATTCATTCCCCCTGTTGGTACGCTGGCCATGGTTGACCAGGTGTTAGTAGAGATGGTGTATTTCCAGAAAAGGACACTGTTACTGCTTCTATTCGCGTAGATATTACCTGAACCGTCGTAGACCAGGGAGCTGCTGATATAGACTGTTGCCGGCGCCACTGCCATGGTTGACCAGGTATTAGTGGAAATGGTGTATTTCCAGAAAGCGGTGCTGATGCCATCGCCTTCAAACGCATAGATATTGCCTGAGCCGTCGTAGGCCAGGGAAGTGCCACCGCCAGAGACAATTGCTGGCGCGCTGGTCATAGTTGACCAGGTGTTGGTGGAGATGGCGTATTTCCAGAAATCAGTGGTGCTGTTGCCTCTAAACGCGTAGATACTGCCTGAGCCGTCGTAAGTAAGGGAGCTGGGTGTTGGTGGAGATGGCGTATTTCCAGAAAGTAGTGGTGTTGCCGCCTTGAAACGCGTAAATACTGCCCGAGCCATAGGTTGAAGAGCCGCCGTAACTGACTGCTCCCGGGGCAACGGTCATTACTGACCAAGCACTGACTCCCGTTAAATACGCCTTGTATCTGACATATCTTTTATTGGAAAGCCCGGCGCCGGCTAAATTATTTATATTATATTTCCAGAAAGTGGTGGTGTCGCCGCCTCGAAACGCGTAGATACTGCCCGAACCATAGGTTGAAGAGCCGCCTTGATAGACTGCTCCCGGGGCAACGGTCATCACAGACCAGGTGTTGGTGGAGATGGCGTATTTCCAGAAATCAGTGGTGCTGTTGCCTCTAAACGCGTAGATACTGCCTGAGCCGTCGTAAGTAAGGGAGCTGATACTGCCTGAGCCGTCGTAAGTAAGGGAGCTGCCGCCATAGACTGTTCCCGGGGCAACGGTCATCACTGACCAGGTGTTGGTGGAGATGGCGTATTTCCAGAAAGTAGTGGTGTCGCCGCCTCGAAACGCGTAGACGCTGCCCGAACCGTCATAAGCCAGGGAGTGACCGTTACTATAGACTGCCTCTGGTGCGTTGGCCATTGTTGACCAAGTGTTAGTAGAGATAATATATTTCCAAAAATTGACGGTGTTGGCGGCTCTAAGTGCATAAATACTGCCCGAACCGTCGTAGGCAAGGGAGCCGTGGATTACCCCTGGCGCGCTAGTCATAATTGACCAGGTATTGGTGCTAATAGTGTATTTCCAGAAATCAGTGGTGCTGTTGCCTCTAAACGCGTAGATACTGCCCGAGCCGTCGTAAGCCAGATCCCGACTCCCGTTATTGACCGTTCCCGGGGCAACGGTCATCACAGACCAGCCTTCTGACCCGGCAGAACCGGTAAAATAAGTGCTTGTTGTTCCGTCAGGCCCCACATAATTCCAAGTAGCGTTGTCGTTGTTAGCCGCCACTTGATATTGAAGCGAAGTGCCGGCTGATTGGCTGGCCGGATTCCATGTCAGTTGTTGAAGCCCGGCTGAACTGCCCAAATCAATCGTCGCTGAAGTAAAATTTCCAGGAGAAGAATAATTGTCGTAGATATTGTATTTCCAGAAAGCGGTGGTGCTGTTGCCTCGAAACGCGTAAATACTGCCCGAGCCGTCGTAGGCCAGGGAGCCGTTGTCATTGACTGTTCCCGGGGCAACGGTCATCACTGACCAGGTGTTTGAGGAAATGGCGTATTTCCAGAAAGTATTGGTGCCATCGCCTCTAAACGCGTAGATACTGCCCGAGCCGTCGTAGGCAAGGGATCTACTATCGATCCCCCCTGGCGCGCTAGTCATAGTTGACCAGGTGTTGGTGGAGATGGTGTATTTCCAGAAAGTAGCGGTGTTGTCGCCTGGATACGCATAAATATTGCCTGAACCGTCATAGG
>LCIO01000001.1:161102-170661 GCA_001001115.1 Candidatus Wolfebacteria bacterium GW2011_GWA1_44_24
TTGACCAGGTGTTGGTGGAGATGGTGTATTTCCAGAAAGTAGCGGTGTTGTCGCCTGGATACGCATAAATATTGCCTGAACCGTCATAGGCCAGAGAGCTTCTATTGATCCCCCCTGGCGCGCTAGTCATAGTTGACCAGGTGTTGGTGGAGATGGTGTATTTCCAGAAAGTAGCGGTGCTATATCCTTGAAACGCAAAAATATTCCCTGAACCGTCGTAGGCCATATCGCCGTGAGAGAATAATCCCGGGGCATTGGTCATCACTGACCAGGTGTTGGCAGTCACGGTTTTAGTCAAAGAAACACTGGCTCCGGTTTCTGAACCGGAAACCGCGGTCGAAGAATTCGTCCCATTTCCAAATCCGCCGCCCGCGGCTGTTCCGCTGGTTGTTGAAGTCGCGCCGTCGTCCGTGAAAGTGTAAGAAGATTGGGTAATTTTAATGTCCGCTCCGATTGTCAAACCGCTGGTTGAAGTGGAATACTGGTTCCAATCGCTTTGATTGGTCGGATGGACCGCGTTGTTGGAAGTCGCCCCGCCGCTCCAACTGTTTTGCTGAAAAGTGTAAGTGGCGGCTTGGGCGATTTTCGGCTCGCTTAAAACGCCGAAAAAAGTTCCGGCAAGCGCGCCTAAAATTAAAATCACCGCCAAAAATTCGTGAAGATATTTTTTGTGTTTTTCCATTATATTTTATATTAAAGCGTTGATGATTTATTTTTTCGTTTTAGATTCCAATCCAAATACTCTTTTTTCCAATCTGCGCAATTGAGCGCCGAATATCATCATTTCTTGCTCTTGTTTTTCATAAAGCGCTATAAATTTATCAAGTTTTGTAAATAATTCACTGGATTTTTTTCTCATTTCTCTAATTTCAACTTCAACTCCGTCTAATCTTTTTTCAACGCCGTCAAATCTTTTTTCAAATTTATTTTCCAAATCAAAAAATCCTCGCTGAGTTAATTGCGCTAATTTTTCCAAAGTCATTTTTGATTTTTTATTTTTTAATGCCATAGATTTATTTTTAGTATATCCTTAAATTAAGTATATACTATGTCTTCTCCGCCCGCCTGTGGATAACTCAAAACGCGAGCGTCAAATAGAAATCCCTATTTTACTCCGCCCTATTTTACTATCCTAACTTACGATCGTAAGTTAGGATAGTAAAATAAAAACAAACCAGACAAAGAAAAAGAATTTCTATTTAATTTATGCGTTACCACCCATAATCCGTTATCTATATTATTTAGTATAGATATAATTTAGTATAAATATAGATTCACTGATTGTTTGCTTTTGTTCTATTCTTGTTCTATAATTTGTTCTATGGAACTCCATCCTGTTCAGGAAAAAATATATCAAATATACAAAGAAGCCGGTAAATTGCTTCCTTATCGCGAACTTGCCAAAATTCTCGGTGTTTCTTCGTTAAATACCGTTTCATATCATATCAACCAGCTCAAAAAGAAAGGTTATTTTGCTGTTGAAAAAGAATCGAAAGGAGTCGTTCCATTGAACATTAAAAATCTTCTTAATTTTGAATCAAAAAAAGGCCTCTATGTTCTGTTAAAAAACAACAAGCCGTTTTATGTGAAAGAAACGGAAGATATCAAAAAAAGCCTGCTTGAAAAAATCGTTGACAACGGTTCGCCGGTTTTTCTGAAAATAAAAGCGGAAGCAAATCCGGAGAATATCTCAATCGCCTACTATTTAATCGATGACCCGCAAAAAAGAAAAGACCTGGAACAATATCTCAAAAAATATTATTCCGACCAAGGAATTTCTCTTATTTAATTTTTTATTTGATTTTTTTATTTTTTGCGAACAAACAGCTAAAACCGCCAATTAATTCAATTTACTATCCTAATTTACGATCGTAAGTTGGGATAGTAAATAAAAATTAAGAATTTAAATTATGTGTTTCAAACTCCCGCTCTTGCTGACTTCAAATATCTCAACAAAATCAATCAATCTTAATTTTAACAAATCATCCAAAAATTGTTTTGGTATTTTTGTTTTGCCCACCCAAACGCTTTTCTGAATCATTTTGAAATCTAAATTTTTGAGAGCCGCTCTCACCCATCCCCTTTTTCTTTTTTCGGTTTCGGGAATATCGAAAGCGACGATAATTAAATTATTGCCGCTTTCTTTCTTGTAAGCATTTTCCGGAAATTTATTTTTTCGCTTTGTCAGCAAATTAAGAAGTTTATTCTTCCCTTTTTCGGTTAATACAAAATGTTTTTTATTTTTCTCCGTATTTTCTTCAATAAGGTCGTCTCTCTTCAATTTGTAAATCAAATTATAATATTTCTGCTTATCTTGATTATGAATTTTTTTCCTGAAGGATTTGATTTCCCTGTCGCTTTGCCGCTTTGAAAACTCATACTGCATTTTGCCGTAAGAAGCTCCATAGCCCGAACTCAAAATCGCATCGATAAGATCGATGGTGTTGACAGCGGCCCCTCCGACAATTTCTAATATTTTTAACGTAATATCCCCTCTCATATTTTCTTTCTTCTAAGATTTTACTATCCTAATTGACGATCGTCAATTAGGATAGTAAAAATGGCTGTGGATAAATTTGATGGAAAAATTGATATAATTAAATTATAATAGAATATAAAATAATGCCATTAGATGCCCAAAGAATAAAAATTCTTCTGGTTGACGACGATGAAATGATCCGGATTTATTTCCGCGATATTTTTTGGATTCACGGCCTGGAATATAAGTATGAATTGACGGTGGCCGACAACTTGAAAAAAGCCGAGGAAACAATCAACAATCCGGAAACCCGCCCAAACATCATTTTTCTCGACTTGGTGATGCCGATTGAAAAAGACGGCCGGGTTATTTCTTCTCCGGAAGCCGGCTTCTCCATAATTAAAAAAATAAAAAGCGACCCGAATTTGAAAAAAATAAAAATAATAGTTTTTTCCGGCCACAGCGAGAAATCACTCCAAGACCAGGTGAAAACGCTGGGAGCGGAAAATTATCTCGTTAAAGGCGACAACCTGCCGAAAGAGCTGGTGGAATTCGTGGAAAAAATAGCGTCAACATAAAATGAATCCAATTATCGAACTTAAAAACGTAAATCTCTGGTACGATAAAGAAAAACCCTCTGAAGTACACGCCCTGAAAAACGTCAATCTCGAAATAGAAAAGGGTGAATATGTGGCTTTTTTCGGGCCGTCCGGCTGCGGCAAAACCACTTTGCTTTACATAATTTCCGGCATTGATCAAGCGCAAGGAGGAGAAATTTTGATTAACGGCCGCGACATATCAAATTTTTCAAGAAGGGAGCTGGCAATTTACCGGCAAATCGGCATCGGCATTGTTTTTCAACAATTCAATTTAATTCCCTCTTTGACGGTGATGAACAATGTTGCTCTGCCGATGGCGTTTCTGGGAGTTTCCCAGGAAAAAAGAGAAAAGGAGTCCCTGCGGCTTTTGGAGCGGCTGGACATAAAAGAATTGAAAGACCGTTATCCGTTTGAACTTTCCGGCGGCCAACAGCAAAGAGTGGGTATTGCCCGGGCCTTGGCCAACAATCCGCCGATTATCGTGGCTGACGAGCCGCTCGGCAATCTTGATTCAGCCAACGCGGAAAAAGTTCTGGAATTTTTGAAAGAGCTGAACGAAAAAGACGGCCGAACCATTATTATGGTCACTCATGAGGCCTGGAGCTTGAGGGACGCAAAAAAAATCTTTTACATGAAAGACGGCGAAATCACCAAAACCGAGGAATCCAAGCCGGGCCGGGTCGCCGAAGCGATTTCCAAACATATTTTCAAAGAACTTTCACAACAAACTTCTCCGTCGGAAGCGATGGCCCAAGCTCTTTCCGGCCTTTTACTCAGAGGTTATTCGATTGATGAAATAAAAAGATTTGAATTTTTCTTGTCCCAGCGGTTTAGCGACAAAATAGATCCGGAAACTTTCCGGCGGGTGCTTGACCGGCCATATAAAGACGGCGGTGTCGGTTTATGGAAACAAAAAGCCGCGAAAATCGCCGCCTACACTGACGAAATCGCCGAAAAAAGAAGAACAATTGAAGAAATTTACGCCGAATTGGAAAAAAATCCCGAAACGCCGCTGGTCGCGGAAATCGAAAAAATCAGGGATTGGCTGTTTGAAGCTTATCACGGTAAACTGAGTGAAATCCAAAGAATCCGCCTTGATGAAATTATCGGTGAAAGACTGAAAAACATCATTGACGCCGAGCAATTCCAGAAAATTCTCAATTTTCCCAAAAATCAGTTCGGTATCGGGTTGTCTTTCAGAAGTTCATTAAAAATCGGCGAAAGAATGGAAGCGATTTTGGTCGGCAATCATAACAACAACGGCTCGCTTCATGTTTAATAAATTATGATTTCCAATTTGGAACAAACTCACGGCTTATCGACAATCGACTTGTTCAAACTCTCTTTGAGAGTTTTTCGCACCAAACCATTGCGAACATTTTTGACAATTACGGGTATGTCGTTCGGCATCGGTACGGTTTTGTTTTTAATCTCCCTGGGCTACGGCTTACAGTATGTTTTAATCGGAAAACTTGTTTCCACCGAAGATTCTCTGATAACGCTTGAAGCGCTTTATCCTTCGGAAACGGATTTGAACATCGTTCAAGACGATTTAAAAATGATTGCCGACCTGCCGCAAACCGCGGAAATTTCTCCGGTGGCAGAATTCACCGGAGAAATAAAAAACCAGGACGTCACCGGACTGATAATGATAAAAATTGTCAGGGCAAATTATTTCCGCTTATCCGGGCAAATGCCGGATGTCGGCACGGATTTCAAAGAAGCCGAACCAGCCGTTATTCTTTCCGCTTCCGCCCTGAAATTGACCGGTCTGTATGACGCTTTTTTAGCTTTTAGGGAAAAAAGCCTGGGACAGAAATTCCCTTTCAAAATTTTTTATCAAAGCGAAGGGAAAATAGAAGTGGAAGAAACAAAAACCAAAGAACCGCTGACCCTGAAGGGAGTCATCACCGACGAGCTTCAGCCGCCTTTTGCTCTGATTCCCGAAGAATTTTTGGATAAAAAACCGCCGTTTTACAAAAAAGTTCTGGTAAAAGCCAAAGATATCAACTCCGTCGAATCTTTGCGCGACAAACTTCTTGAAAAAGGATTTTTGATTTCCGCCCGGATAGATTTGGTCAACCAGGCCACCAAGGTGATGGGAATCATCACTACGGTTCTCGGAGTCTTCGGGGTGACGGCTTTGATTGTCGCCGCCGTCGGAATGTTTAATACGATGGTGGTCAGTTTTTTGGAAAGAATTTTCGAAGTGGGAATAATTAAATCGCTCGGCGCCACCGACACCGATGTCAGAAATTTGTTTTTGATGGAATCTTTCGTGATGGGATTTTCAGGAGGCGTCGGCGGCGTCGCTCTGGGAATGGGCGTCGGCGAACTCGCCAATCTTGCTTTGAACATATTGGCGTCCCGTTTAGGCGGCAAACCCTTTGATATTTTCATCACTCCTCTTTGGTTTATAGGCCTGATTATCGCTTCATCGAGTTTAATCGGCCTTGTCGCCGGCTTCTGGCCGGCCAGACGCGCTTCTTATCTTTCTCCCAAAGAAGCGTTCATTAGAAAATAAAGTGTGGGCGGTATAGGATTTGAACCTATGACCCCTGCAATGTGAATGCAATGCTCTGCCACTGAGCTAACCGCCCCGCGCTTTTGAAAAGCGCTTTTTTGCGCTTAGACGAGTTCCGCCGTTGCTCCGACTTCTTCCAGTTTTTTCTTCAATTCTTCGGCTTCTTCTTTCTTTAATCCCTGTTTTATCGGTTTCGGCGCGCCTTCAACCAGGTCTTTAGCTTCTTTAAGCCCCAATCCAGTCGCTTCTTTGACTATTTTAATGACGTTAATTTTTTGTTCGCCGCCGGATTTAAGAACAACGTCGAAAGATGTCTTTTCCGCCGCCACGCCTCCGCTTTGAGAGGCTCCCGCTGCCGCAGGCATAGCGGCCGAAACGCCGAATTTTTCCTCCAAAGTTTTTACCAAATCAGCGAGTTCGACAACCGTCAATTTTTCGATTTTTTCGATGATATCGTGAAATTTTTCCATTTTAATTTAATTATTTATTTTCGACCATTTTAGATTTTTCACTCAACACATGCATAAACATTTTTATCGGCGCCGAAATCATGCCGACCAACTGGCCAAGCAAGATTTCCCTCGAAGGCAACCGGCCGATTTTTCTGACCGTTTCCGCATCGATGAAATTCTTCGCGAACAAATCGTAACCGCCTAAAATTTTCAATTCCGATTTGTAAATCGGGCCGGCAATTCCGAGAATATCTTTGTCCGAAAAAATCGTTCCCACCTGTGATTCAAACTGCTCCGGATTGAAATCAATGCCGCTTTCCTTGAAAGCAACCCGCAATAATTTTTTTTTGATTACTTTCAGCTTGGCGCCGATATCCAATAAAACCCGTCGCAACTTTTTAAGGTCTTCCACCGTTTTACCGGAAAAATCAATAAAAACCAAAGATTGGCTGTTGCTAATCGCTTTTTTTCCTTCTTTAATTTGTTCGGCTTTTTGCTGCTTAGTAAGCATAATAAATAAAAAACGGCTTTCAAGGCCGCGGTCAAAAATAACTTATCCTCGAGAGGTCTTATTTAACGCCTCTTGTCTGCGGACTTTATGATTCAATATTAGACTATTGAATATTTTTTGTCAAATTTACTATCCTATTTTACGATCGTAAAATAGGATAGTAAAACGAAGCCTTCTTATATTTTAAGCAAATTCCATATTGTCGAAGTTTGTAGCCACTTGGTTGCTAAAATGACGAAAATGGCGATTGGCGTCCATAAATAATAAAGCGAAACGCGGAAAAACGGAAAACGGAAAATCAAAAAAAAGAAAAATTGAATCGATAAATATGCTAAAACCAAAAAAATAAAATAAAAAATCAAACCGGGATGGCCGACTAAAAAAAGCGACAACGCGCCGAGCCAAAATTCTTCCGGATAGAAAAATCTTTCCCGGTATTTTTTATTTAAAATCGAAGCCGCAATAAAAAATAAAATTGCGGCGGCTAAAGAAATCAGATAAGACGCAAAAAATCTGGTGATAACATAAAAAATAAAATAATTGGCGGATTGATGTGGCGGCAAAAGGAATTTTGAAATCCCGTTTTGAGACCAAACTTGATACTGAAGATAAGACCGGTAAAAAAGCGCGGCAAAAACGACGGATATTGAAAATAAAAAAATATATTTCGCCAAAAAGGGGCGCCGTAATATCTGCGCCCCCAAAACAACGATTAAAACAAAAAGAGAAAAAACTGACAGCATTTTCGCCGAAACTTAGAGGTTAAGACCGGGGTCAGAGCCGATTTCATAATAGTTGTTGTTATTGCCGCCATCACTGGTCATTTGAGGAGAATATTTGTTGCTCTCCAATACCGCATCCAATTCCCAAGTATTTTGACCGTCGTCATTTTTAAACGCGTAGTGATAAAGCGCGCTTTGAACTGGATCAAGCGGCAATCGGCTCAACGGCGAACCGCCGCTAGTCTGGTTAAAATCAATGTTAACCCAACCGCTGCCACTAACAGATGTATTGGAATTGGTTGCGCAAGCCGGAGGAAACGGCCCTGTTGATGTGGCAAAAGTGCAAGTCGTGGTCGCGGTGAATAACGGCGAGGTGGTGGCCGTAGCCGCGTACATGCTTAACGCCGCATGAACGCTGCCCAAATCTCCCAGCCTTTGCGAATCTCTGGCTTGCTTCAATAATTCAGCCGGATTCAAAACCAAAGTCACGGTAGTGGCTAAAATCGCCAAAATACCGATAACAATCAAAAGTTCCAAAAGAGTAAAACCTTTTTTCATTTATAATTTATAATTACCGACCTTTTCCGTCCTGCCTAGCCAGCAGGTTTTTTATTATTATACACAATAAACCACTCAAAGGAAATCGGCTTGTGGATAACTTTCTGCCTTATCCCGCGAAGCTTATAATTTCAGAAATTCTTTGACTTTTTGAATTAATTCGTCAATGGAAATCTCGGCTTTAATAAAATATGCCATTGCCCCCAATTCTTTGCCTTTGGCAATGTCTTCGCGCTGACCCAAATTGGAAATGATGATTATCGGCAAATCTTTAATTTGAGCCTGAAGCTGGGGGTCTGACCGCGCTTCTTCCATCAATTCAAAACCGGTTTTTTTCGGCAAAATCAAATCGAGCAAAACAATGGCCGGCCGGCTTGCTTTCAAATAACTTAAAGCTTCCTCGCCGTCTTTAGCCAAGATAATTTCGAATCCTTCTTTTTGTAATCTGTTTTTCAGCAAAGAAGACAAAAATGGGTCGTCTTCGACAAGAAGAATGGTTTTCATATTCTATTTCAAATTAAATTTATTGCGTAATAAATCTATTATATAAATTAAAAATCCGCCTCGCAAGACGGCGGATTCCAAATACACAATCAGAACTTTTTCAATTATCCCAATAATCGTGACTTAAGGCTCCACGACCAACACCTTTGAAATCGACACTAATTTAGTTTAATTGATTCACGCACAGCTTCCGCTACGCGTGCCTTGTTACGACTTCGCCCATGTCACCGAGCTAAGGCTGCTCCGACGCAATGTCGGGGTTCACCTTCTCCCGGCTCCCTTGGCGTGACGGGCGGTGAGTACAGGACCCGAGAACGTATTCACCGCGCCATAGCTGATGCGCGATTACTAGCGATTCCGGCTTCATGAGGGCGAGTTTCAGCCCTCAATCCGAACTGGGGCCGATTTTCTGAGATTAGCTCCAGCTTGCGCTTTGGCAAACCCTTTGTATCGGCCATTGTAGCATGAGTGTGGCCCAGGGTATCAGAGGGCCATGCGGATTTGACGTCATCCCCGCCTTCCTCCGTGTAAACACGGCAGTCTCGTCTGACACTTATAACAGACAACAGGGGTTGCGCTCGTTACCCCACTTAAGGGAACAATTCAAACCACGAGCTGACGACAACCATGCAGCACCTGTGCTGGCGTCCTTGTGAGACAGCTGTCCTTTCAAACAGCTTTCGCCAACATTTCAAACCCTGGTAAGGTTTCTCGTGTACCATCGAATTAAACCTCATGCTCCACCGCTTGTGCGGGTCCCCGTCTATTCCTTTGAGTTTTAGTCTTGCGACCGTACTTCCCAGGCGGTCCGCTTAACGCGTTAGCTTCGCCACTCCGAGGGTCGATACTCGAAACAGCTAGCGGACATCGTTTAGGGCGTGGACTACAAGGGTATCTAATCCTTTTTGCTGCCCACGCTTTCGCGTCTCAGGGTCAGGAACGTCCCAGCAGAATGCCTTCGCCTTTGGTGTTCCAGCCGATATCAACGGATTTCACCCCTACACCGGCTGTTCCATCTGCCTCTAACGCCCTCTAGTTTGATAGTTTCCGAAGCAGGCTCAGGGTTAGGCCCTGAGATTTAACTTCAGACACATCAATCTCCCTACACGCTCTTTACGCCCAATAAATCCGGATAACGCTCGGGGTCTCTGTATTACCGCTGCTGCTGGCACAGAGTTAGCAACCCCTTATTCAACTGGTACCGTCAGTC